>JAQCGR010000002.1 GCA_027619995.1 Pseudomonadota bacterium
TCCGCATCATGTTGCGCAGGCTTGCCGCAACACATTCAACCTAGATTCAAACTTTCCGGAACGGCTCTATGGACGTCCATCATCTCACGCATGGACTTCGCCGTCACCAGCGCATATGCCGCCTCAACACCGCGGTCGAAATGCGACTTGGCGAATTCGCCCCATAGGGCGCCGGAGGTCTGCAGCCCTTCGACAAACGCTGCACTCGACCTGTAGCAGGCAGCTGCTGCATCGGCCTTCGGCAGACGACCCGACGGAGAGGCCGCCGGACTTGGCTTGGAGCGCGTTTCAACCGGCGCGCGCCGGGCAGAAGCTTTCGAAACCTTCGGCTTAATCGCTTCAACCCTGCGATCCCGTCGCGCGCTCTTGGTCTTCTTGGACGCGATCTTGGCGGGCGAGGTTTTGGTCGCGGTTTCGGTCTTCGCGGCTTTGCAGGGCTTCTCGCTTGCAGCGCGCGCTGCCGCGGCCTGGCGCATCACCGCGCGAAAACGGGCCTTCGGATCGGCCAACGACTCGGTCGCCGCCGGCGAGGCAGCCGATACCCGGCTATTGGCCGGCCGCTTGGCCTTGCTCGTCTTTGACACCGTCATTCTCCAAACCCTTCAGGATCGAACCGAAACACAAAATAACCATAAATGCTGCAGTGCAGTATGCAAAATGTAGCCAACCTTCCCCGAAAGTCAATAAACTTCTTCGCAGTGCAATATAATCCTCCGATCCTCTGCGCCCGGCCCAACGCTCGCACGGATCACCGCAGACGCCCACACGCCGCGTCGCTGTTTTGCGCCAAAAGTAATGGTTTTTACGGCGTATAGACAAAATTCAACATACCTTCTAGAATCAAACACAATTGCTTGACCGTCACTGAATATTGGCAGAGCCGAAACCTTGAAACACTGGCACAAGCGCTTCGGAACAATCATCCTTGCTCACGGCACCGTCGCCTTGTTCGTGGTGGTTTTGGCCTTCGCCACATTTCCGTCGCAAGCCTTCGCCAAATATGCCTCGATTGTCGTGGATGCGGACACCGGCGCGGTCCTTCACGAAGAAAATGCCGATACCCGGAACTTTCCGGCCTCCCTCACCAAGATCATGACCCTTTACATGTTGTTCGAAGCGATCGACACGGGTCGTATCAAACTCGACCAGGAATTGCCTGTTTCCGCCAATGCGCAGAAACAAGAGCCGTCGAAGCTGAACCTGCGCAAGGGCCAGACGATCAAGGCCCGCGACGCGATCCTGGCCCTTGTCACGAAATCCGCCAACGACGTGGCCGTGGTCGTGGCCGAGGCGGTCGGCGATTCGGAGACGCGTTTCGCCCGCATGATGACGGTGAAAGCCCTGGCGCTGGGCATGAAACGGACCCAGTTTCGCAACGCCTCCGGCCTGCCCGACGACCGGCAGCTGAGCAGCGCGCGCGACATGTCCATCCTGGCGCGAGCGCTGATGCGCAACTTTCCACGCTATTACCCATATTTCTTGACGGAACAGTTCGCCTACAAGGGCGAGATCTACGGCAATCACAACGGCCTTCTCGGCACTTATGACGGGGTCGACGGCATCAAGACCGGCTATATCCGTGCCTCCGGTTTCAATCTCGTGGCTTCCGCCGAACGCGATGGACGGCGCATCATCGGCGTGGTTTTTGGCGGCAAGACGAGTGCCTGGCGCAACAAGCACATGGTCGGCCTCCTGGATGACGGTTTTGAGAAGGTCACAAGAATCGCCAGAGCGGCAAAACCGTTGCTTGAAACGGCCGACTACGAGCCGCCCCTGACCAAACCCGTTCTGAATACGGCCAAGCGCCCGTCGAGCAAAGTTGAATTGGCGCTTGCGCCGACCAAGGCACCCCCACCGCCGCCCCTAGCTGTGACGCCCAAAACAGTGGCGCCGGCAGCGGTATTGCCCGCAGCGGTAGCGCCGGAAGCAGTGGCGCTCGATGTGGCGGTGACGGAATGGAGCATCCAGGTCGGCGCGTTTCGCCAATTCGCCCTGGCCCAGGCGGCGGTGGATCGGGCATCGAGCCTCGCGCCGACGCTGCTGGAAGACGCGGTTGTCCATATCTTCCCGGTCCAAAGCCGGACGGGGCCCCTGTTTCGCGCCCGCCTGACTGGGTTCGACAAGGGCACAGCATCCAAAGCCTGTAGCCTTCTCATGGCGAAACGGATGGATTGCCTCGCGGTCCCGCCCCCGCAAGGCACCGAGGTCGCCTTCGCCACCCAATAGGATTCGCCGCGAATCGGCCCCGCCAAACGCGGCACGATCAGAAGTCCGGTGCGTCCACCCCAGCAACCTCCAACGCCGCCCGAAGGGCCGCTTTCAGGCGCGCCAGCCCGGCTTCATCCGACGCCTCGCAGCGCCCCACAAGGGCCGCCTGGGTATTCGATGCTCGCAACAGCCACCAGCCGTCCGCCGTGCGCACGCGCACCCCGTCGATCAACGACACCTCGTCGCCCCGGGCGGCGACATAGGCCTTCACCGTATCGACGACCCCGAACTTTCGCTCCTCCGAGCATTCAAAACGCAATTCCGGCGTGTTGACGAATTCCGGCAGGCCGTCACGCAGAGTCGCCAGATCGACCTCCGACCGGGCCAGGATGCCGAGCAGGCGCACGGCGGCATAGAGCGCGTCGTCATAGCCGTAATAGCCGTCGGCGATAAAGATATGGCCGCTCATCTCGCCGGCGAGGGGCGCACCGGTCTCGGCCATCTTCGCCTTGATCAGGGAATGGCCCGTGCGCCACATCAGCGGCACACCGCCCAGGGCGGCGACCCGGTCGAACAGTGCTTGGCTAGCCTTCACATCGGCGATGACCGTGGCGCCCGGCCGGCGCTTCAACAGGTCTTCGGCCAGCAGCATGAGCAGCTGATCGCCCCAGAGAATCCGGCCCCGTCCGTCGAGGACACCGATGCGGTCGCCGTCACCGTCGAAGGCGATGCCGATTTCGCAATCGTTCGCCTCGATCGCCCCGCGCAGGCTTTCCAGGGTTTCGGGCAAGGTCGGATCGGGGTGATGATTGGGGAAGGTGCCGTCGATATCGGCAAAGAGCACCGTGTGGTCACCTGGCAGGGCTGAGGCCAGGGCGGCCGTCGCGGGGCCAGCCGCGCCGTTGCCGGCATCCCAGGCCACGCGCAGCGCCCGGCCACCCGTGAAATCGCCGACGAGCCGCGCGATATAGTCGTCGAACAGCGGCCTGTCCTCGACCGACCCCGATCCTTCCGCGAAATCGCCCTTGGCCGCGATGCGGCCCAGTTCCTGGATCTGCTCGCCGTAGAAGGGCCCGCCGGAAAGCATCATCTTGAAGCCGTTATAGTCCGGCGGATTGTGCGATCCCGTGATCATGATCGCGCCGTCGGCATCCAGCGCATGGCTCGCGTAATAGAGCATGGGCGTCGGACCGAGGCCGACGCGCAGCACCGTCAGGCCGCAGGCGGACAGGCCGGATGCCAATGCCTCCTCCAGCACGGGAGAACTCAGCCGGCCGTCATACCCGGTCGCCGCCCGCCCCCCGCCGGCGGCGCGCACCATCGTTCCGAAGGCCCGACCGATGGCATGGGCATCCCCCTCGTCCAAGGTCTGACCGACGATTCCGCGCATGTCGTATTCGCGGAGGATTGTTGGATCGAGACGGTGCGGCCCATTGCTCGTTCCTGCGGTCTTCATGGCGCGCGGCTCCTGTTCAGCCGACCGGCTTGCGGCCGACGCTTACGTAACGGATGCCGGCTCTCGCCATCTCCGCCAGATCGTAAATGTTGCGCAGGTCGATCAGCAGAGGATGGCGCATCAGCGCCTTGATGCGGTCGAAATCGAGACCGCGAAAGGCGTTCCATTCCGTGACGATCACCAGGGCATCGGCCCCCGTCATCGTCTCATAGGCATCGCCGCACCAGGTCACGCCATCGAATAGGCTGCGTGCCTCGTCCATGCCCGCCGGGTCGTGGGCGCGGAGGCTCGCCCCGGCCTTCTGCAAGGCCGGGAGGATCGCCAGGCTCGGCGCGTCGCGCATGTCGTCCGTATTGGGCTTGAAGGTCAGGCCGAGGACACCGACCGTCTTACCCTCGGCAACGCCGCCGAGCGCCTCGAGAACTTTGTCCGCCATCCGCGTCTTGCGCGCGTCGTTCACCGCGACCACGGTCTCGACGATGCGTACGGGCGCGCCGACTTCCTGTGCCGTGCGGGCCAGGGCCAAGGTGTCCTTGGGAAAGCAGGAACCGCCGTAACCGGGGCCGGCATTGAGGAATTTGTTCCCGATCCGGCCATCCAGACCCATGCCGCGCGCGACCGCCTGAACGTCGGCGCCGACCTTTTCGCACAGATCGGCCATCTCGTTGATAAAGCTGATCTTGGTCGCGAGAAAGGCATTGGCCGCGTATTTGATCAATTCCGAGGTCTCCAGCGAGGTGGCAACCATCGGCGTTTCGCGCAAATAGAGCGGTCGATAGATCTCGCGCATGAGTTCGGCCGCCCGCGCGCTATCGGTGCCGATCACAATCCGGTCCGGCCGCATGAAATCGTTAATCGCGGAGCCTTCGCGGAGGAATTCGGGGTTGGAGGCGACGTCGAATTCGGCCTCGGGCGCGGCCCGCGCGACGACACGTGCCACCTCGCGGCCGGTCCCGACGGGAACGGTCGATTTGGTGACCACGACGGTGTAGCCGGTCAGGGCGTGGGCTATCTCTTCCGCCGCCGCGTAGACATAGGACAGGTCGGCATGGCCGTCGCCGCGCCGGCTGGGCGTGCCGACCGCGATAAAGACCGCGTCGGCCTCCGCCACGGCACTCGTCAGGTCGGTGGTGAAGGTCAGGCGGCCGGCCTTGGCATTGCTCTCGATCAGATCATCGAGTCCCGGCTCGTAGATCGGTACCTCGCCTTGCCGCAGACGCGAGATCTTGCCCTCATCCTTGTCGACGCAGGTCACGTCAAAGCCGAATTCGGAAAAACACGTCCCGGAAACCAGCCCGACATAGCCCGTGCCGATCATGGCGATCCGCATTGTCGCCTCCTTTATTTTTCAGCCGGTTGGCCGCGCCCTAGGAAATATAGGAGCGCAATCGCTCACGCACAGCCGGTCCGAGATCTTCGCGCTCGAGCGCGAAGGCAATATTCGCCTCGATGAATCCGACCTTGTCGCCGCAATCGTAACGCTGCCCTTCGAAGCGCAAGCCATGGAACGGCGTGGTGCCGATCATCCTGGCCATCGCGTCGGTCAGCTGGATTTCCCCGCCCGCCCCGCGTTCCTGCGTTTCGAGATGGTCGAAAATCTCGGGTTGCAGGATATAGCGGCCGATGATGCTCAATGTGGAGGGCGCGTTCTCCGGCGCCGGCTTCTCCACCAATCCTTTGACCGACACCAGGCGGCCGTCATCCTTGTCGACGTCCAGGATGCCGTAGCGCCCCGTCTGCTCGCGCGGGACATCCACCACCGCCACCATATTGCCGCCGGTTTCCTGATAGGCCTCGACCATCTGCTTGAGGCAGGGCTTGCCCGCCAGCACCAGATCGTCGGCCAGGAGGATTGCCACCGGCTCGCCGCCGGCCAGATGCCGGGCACACCACACCGCATGACCCAGGCCCAACGGCTCCTGCTGGCGAACATAGGCAATCTCGCCCGGGCGGCCGACCATCGCCGTCATGGATTCCAGCTCGGCCGTCTTGCCCCGGCTGCTCAGGGTCTCACGCAGCTCGAAACTATCGTCGAAATGGTCCTCGATCGCCGTCTTGCCGCGTCCGGTGACGAAAACGATCTGCTCGATCCCCGCAGCTCTGGCCTCCTCTACCGCATATTGGATCAGCGGCTTGTCGACCACGGGCAGCATTTCCTTGGGCATGGCTTTGGTAGCCGGCAGGAAACGCGTGCCGAGCCCGCCGACCGGCAGGATCGCTCTACGAATGGGTCGTGGCATGATAAGTATCTGTTCGCTTTTCAGCTGGGGATGAGCGTCGGGCGTATGTGCCATAGGGTGGCTGGACCGTGCAACCGCGCATCATCGGGCCAGGAGAACGTCCTTGGCCTGGTTGATCCGTGCCGCAAGGTAGGATGACCCGCCGGCATCGGGGTGAAACTGCGCCATCAGGCGACGATGGGCATCCTTGATCGCCGCTTCATCGGCATCCGGCTCTAGGCCAAGAATGCGGTAAGCTTCATGCCGGCTCAGCGCCGCGCTTTCGTTTCCGCCGGCATCGCCCGCCGCGTCCTCCGCTCCGGCGGCCCCGGCCTCGTCGCGCCAGTCCGGATGGCGATGGTCGAGATAGGCGATCAGAACGCGCGCCGATTGCTGGTCCGCGAGTGCCACCTCCCGCAGCAAGGTCAACAATTCGTCGATCGCCAGATCGTCGAGCGCTCTTCCAGCGAATGCGCCGGCGGTTATCTCTCCGGTCATCGTGCCGGTATCGTGGTCGAGACTCATGCGCAGAAAGGCAGTTTCGATACTGCTCGCCCGGCCGGGCGCCGGCCCGCGCATCGTCTTGAACATATTGGACAGCGATCGGGCGCGCATCAGCCAGGGAAAGGCGAAGATGCCGGCCGTCCGGATCCAGTTCCAACGCCCCGTCACGGCGATGTAGGCCAGGATCGCGACAGCCAGGGCAAGCCCGATCCAGCGCAATCCGCGCGCCACGGTTTTCGGGTCGGCCGAGACGAACCAGCGCAGCAGCAGGAACAGGCCGAGCGCGAGGCCGAGGGCGAGAATCAACCAGAACATCTCAGTCGCCTAACGCATCTGGCTGGTGATCTGAAGCGCGCCGCCGCCCCGCTTGCGCCCGAAATCCTCCAGCGCCCTGCGACCGCCCGCGGCATAGACGGCAACGGCGCCCAACAGGTCCTTGAGTTGCTGGGCGCTGGTCGCGTCGAAGCTGCAATAGGCGCCCTTGGTCAGCCGCGCAATCTCGCGGAAGGCGCGGCCCGCAATCGGCTCGCCGCCCTCGTGGAAAACGAAGACGGGCACGCCCAACAGGCCTAACCGCCCGGCGGTCTCGCAGACCGAATCGATATCCTCCTCGAAACAATCGCCGACGAAGACCAGCGCGTCGAAGGGCTCGCGCCGGCCTTCATTGAGCGCGTGGCGCAGGACGCGGCCGATCTGCGTCTGTCCGCCGCGGCAGGACACGGCGGCCATCCGTTCCACCAGACTGTCCGCATTGTCGATCCACCGGCTGGCTTCGAACTCGCGGAAGCCGCGATAATGGACGAGCTGGATATCGAGACCGCCCAGAGCCTTGGTCGATTCGAACATCTCGGCCTGCAGATGGATGGCGCGATCCCAGCTCGCCTGGCGGCTGGCCGTCGCATCCATGGTGAACATCAGCCGGCCGCGACGGCCCGCCGGCTTGAGTGCAGGGGCACGCGCGACGGTGTCGAGAAAGGCATCGACCTCCGCTTTCGAGGATAGCGTCGTCAGATCACCGGTCTTCTTCGCCATCACGCCCTCTTGCCGGGCACGAAAACTCTCGGCCCCTCCCAGAAGGTAGTGTTTCGCAGCCCGGGCTTCCAGGCATGTCGCAAGGAAGGAATCAGCCAGACGACGCGATCAGATGGTTGTCCCACCCGCCCGTGCCGTGCGGCGGCAGGTCCGCAAGCCGCCCCGGCGCAACGTCGAAACGCGCGATATGGCCCGCCGCACCGGTCAGAATGAAGCCTCCATCCTGCATTGCGGGCGCGATGCCGCAGACATCAGCGAAGGGGACTTCATACAAAAGCGCGCCATCCGCGGCGTCCCAGATCACGACGAGATTGCCACGGGGGCAGGTAACGGCGAGATAGCGGCCGCCACGATCGAACGCCACGCTGCCGGCATATTGGCGCATGCGGCGTTCGAGCGCATCGGGAACAGCGAGCGGGCGCAGCCCTCCACCGTCGAACAGGGCGGCCAGCGGCACGCAATCGCCCTTGCCGCCCTCATATTGCATGGCCACCGCAACGCGGCCCTCGGCAGTCACATCGAGATGTCGGATCGAGAGTTTGTGATAGCGCGACGCCAAGCGGAAGCTGTCCAGGGTTCGGCCGCTTTCGATCTCCATGACGCTCAGGGCCGGGTCCATGGTCTCCAGGTTCAGCTTGGCCCGGCCGCTCTCCGGATGGGTGCGGATACCACCCACGGCGACGGCAAGTGTCTTGCCGTCCGGCATCAGGCGCAGATCGTGCGGCCCGACACCCTCGACCTGCAATTCGCCGACCTGGCGGTAGCCGTCGGCCGCATCGCGCAAGCCGATGACGCTCCTGCCCCGCCCATAGTCGTTCTCAGGCGTCAGCAGATGCCGTCCATCCGCCGTGAAGAGGCCATGACCATAGAAATGCCGCCCCTCAGCCGCCTCGAACCGTCCCGTTTCAACCCCGGCCGCGGCGTCGAAGACGACGGCGAAAGTCCCCGGCCGCCGGGCGAAGGCCACACTCTCCGCAGAATCCGGGCGCACGGCTATCCCATGCGGCCGCCCCGGCATGGCGATATCGAACCGCGCAGCGCCGGTGTCATCGAAACCGGTCAGCCAGAACCTGTCGCCGCCATCGCCCCGGCCGCCGAGATAAAGCGCTCTTCCTTCCACAGACTCCCGGGCCAGAACCCGACTGAGAGGCGTCGTCAGACCGATCGCCAGCGTGGCGCCGCCCCCGACCAGAAAGCAGCGCCGCCCGACATCGCGCGACGACGTCGGGGTGCGCGGCGTCATCAATCGCCGTCCCGCGCATTGAATCCGATGGTCAGTCCGGTCCGATCGGCCAGGGGACCGGCCACCAGCACACGCAGCGAGCGAAGAAGCTCGATCAAGGTCTCCAACTTTTCGCGGGCGACCGAATCGGCCACCGCGTCGTGCAAGGGCATACCGATCCCGCCGGCCATGGCGATGGCCTCGTCGAATTGGCGCAACATGCCGTCGGCCAGAGGCTCGAGACCTTCCGCCGCCAGAAGATTCCGGAAGGCGCCGGGCGTGGCATAGAGCGCGCGAGCGGTTTCGAGATTGGCGGCGATATCGCGCAGAGAACGGCGACTGCGCCAGCTTTCGGCACGGGTCGGGCGCGCCTGCGCCAAGTCTTTGCCCAGGGGCCGTTCCAATTTTTCGACAACGATCTCATCGAGGAGGCCGGCTAGGTTTTTGAGATAATCCGCCGAAGCCTCCGCCGCATCAAAGAAGGCGTCATTCCCGCGCGCGGCCGTCACGATTTTGGTGCGAAAGCCGTCCTCGCCGGTCCAGGCTACCAGCAATTCTCGGGCGATAGCCGCCTGACGGTCCGCGATCGTAGCGGCCAGGGAGCAACGATAACTGCCGGGCACCGCGACCCCGCCATCCTCCGGAAAGAACAGATATTCGAGAGCCTTCAAGTCGCCCAAGGCGACGCTCTTGCTCTCCAATCCGGCAGAGGCGAGCAGGGCCGGGTCCTCGGCTTGAAGGGCCAGACGGATCTGACGGGCGCCGGTGCCGCGCTTGTCCGGCCAGAACTCGATCCGCGCTATTCCCGTGCCTTGCAGAATCGGGCCCATGGCGATAGGCCGGATCCGCTGCCAGGCGTCCATCGCGGCGTGATACTGCGCAACCACCGTCGCCTCGACACCCGACCTCGTCCCGGCGCAAAAGCCCTGCATGGCCTCGGCAAAATCCGCCGTCGCCGTGGCATGACCGGCATAGCCCGGCATGACGACATCATCGACCAGGGCAATGTTGAGCGCTTCGTATTCCGTGCTGCCATGCGCCCATGCCTGCGATCCGGCGAGCACGGCAAATAGGGTCAGAGCGGCGCAAACGCGGAGAATCATATTTTGGATACTGTCATAGGGAATTCAGGAAGGCGATCAGGGCGGCCCGATCCTCGGGCGGCATGTTGCGGAAGATCTCGCGCGATGCCAGGGCTTCGCCGCCATGCCACAGGATCGCCTCGGTCAGATCGCGCGCGCGACCGTCGTGGAGGAACTCCGTATGGCCATTGACGGTCTCGGTCAAACCGATGCCCCAGAGCGGCGCGGTCCGCCATTCCCGCCCCGTGGCCTCGCTCTCGGGCCGGCCATAGGCCAGGCCCTCGCCCATATCGTGCAGCAGCAGATCGGTATAGGGCCAGATAAGCTGACCCGAGAGGGCTCCGCGCCCTTCGCCGAGGCCCGACGCCGTGGCGTGTTTCGGCGTATGGCAGCCAATGCATCCGGCGCCGTAGAACAGCGCCTTGCCCGCCAGCACCTGCGGCGCATCCGCCTGGCGACGGGCCGGCACCGCGAGATGACGGCTGTAGAAGACGATGGCGTCCATCACCTCGGCAGGGGCCTCCAAGCCGCCCTCCTCCGCCCCATAAGGCGCGGCCAGGCAGTCGGCCTGGGCCGGCATGCAATCGCCGCCCGGCGCGGGCGCCAGGGGATTGGAAAGACCGATATCGCCCGCCATCGCCGCCGCCGCCTGATCCGCGATCATCGGCTTTCCCGCCTTCCAGCCGAAACGGCCCAGCGCGACGCGACCCTCGGCATCGCTCCAGCCATAGTTCGGCCGGCCCGAAATGCCGTCGCCATCCGCATCCTCGGGATCGGCGACGGCCAGGATATCTTCCTCAAGGATTGCTTCGAGCAGCCCGAGCCCGATCATCGGCGGGGTCACCCGCGGGCTCAGCATGGCATCGGCCTGCATCGGGCCGTAGGCGAGATCGGCCACCGAATATTTCGGCGCTCGGAGAACGACCGTTTCCCCGCCCGCCAGTTCCACCGGCTCGTCCGAATAATCGATGACCATGCGGCCCTCGGCCTTGAGGCCGGGCACCGCGATATCCTGAAGCTGCCCGCCATAGACCGGTTCGGGAATCACCGAAAGGCGGTGATCGGCGAGGGCGCGGCGCTGCTCCTCGGTCCGGGGCGGCACGGAAAGGCGCAGGAACATCGATACCGCGCTGTCCCCCGCGCCCGTAGGCGTATGGCCACGGCCATCCTTGAGATGGCAAAGCTGGCAGCCGCGCGCGTTGTAGAGCGGGCCAAGCCCGTCGGCGCCCTTGGTCGAGCTGGGCGAGGTAATCCAGATACGCCGGAACAATCCGTTGCCGACGAAGAAATCCGCCCGATCCGCGAAAGACAGTGTGCTGGACGGTTGGGAATAGGCCTCGCGGTCGAGCCGTTTGCGATTGGTCGCACTGCCGCCCGGCAGATCCTCATGCGCCTCCACGCGCGAGAAGTCTGTCGTGGGCGCCAGGATGGCGGCGCGTTGCTCGGGCGTCATGGCCGCGAAGGCAAAAAAGGGCAGCGCCGCGACGACCGCCGCGAGCGCCAACCCAACCGCTCCTCGACCCAGCCGGATGCGACGGCGCATCACGCCGCCCCAATCCGGCCCGACCGATTCCGGCCCGGCCATTTCCGTCTTATTCGAAAACCCTGTCAGGGGCATCCAGGCTGTCCGAACCCTCGAATTCCAGACCCGCGATACTCAGGGCCGCGACCATGCGCTCGATCGACTTGGTCTGACCGACCAGCGCATCGACGAGCGACTGAATCAGGCTATTGCCCAACTCGTTGCCTTCGCCCAGCATCTGGTCATAGGCCATGACACCACTATCCGCCTCGGCCTTGATCAGACCGGCGGCGTTCAGGCTGGCCTCCAGCCCCGCGCGCATCTCGCGGTCGAGCGCCGGGTCCTTGGCGCCGATCAAATCGGAAAGGCCCGGCCCCTGCACGATGCGGCCGTCGATCCGCCGATAGGCCCCGATATAGACGTTCCGCATGCCCAGAACATCGTAGAAATGCGAGTTATGGGTGTTGTCGGAGAAGCAGTCATGTTCCTCCTCCGGATCGTGCAGCATGAGACCCAGCTTGATCCGCTCGCCCGCCATCTCGCCATAGGACAGGCTGCCCATCCCGATCAGGATCTTGGCCAGACCCTGTTCGGGATTGCCTTCCATGACCCCGGCGCGGGCCGCGCCGTCCGGGCCCCAATCGGCGGTCATCTCCTCGAGATCGGAAATGAGCAACCGGATAGCAGCCGTCAAATAGTCTCCCCGCCGGTCGCAATTCCCGCCCGTGCAGGCCTCGCCCGCCGCGAAATCGGTCCAGGGCCGCGCCCCCGCCCCCGCATTCGTGCCGTTGAGGTCCTGGCCCCAGAGCAGGAATTCGATCGCGTGATAGCCGGTGGCGACATTGGCCTCGACTTCGTCGATTTCATGCAGCGCTCGAATCAGGGTTTCGTCGATCTTGCTTGCATCGACGTCCTTCCCGCCGATGGACAGGGAAGGATTGGCGATGACATTGGCGTTGCGGAACAGGTTCTCGCCGCCGCCCTCGCCGTAGATGCTCGCCTCGACATAATCGATCAGACCTTCGTCGAGCGGCCAGGCGTTGACCTTGCCCTCCCATTCATCGACCAGGACGTTGCCGAAACGATAGACCTCCGACTGTTGATAGGGCGCGCGCTGCCCGCCAGGCTGCTTTCGCGGCTTCATGGCCCGCCGCGCTCGGTGCGGCCAGAAAGCGCTGAATGGTCGCGTCCAGGGCCATCGCGGCGACCAGAGAATCCTCATAGGTCGCCTGCGCGATATCGGCATAGGTCCGGAGGACGGCGTCCGGTTCGGCCGCCTTCGCCCCGCCGGGCGCAAGTCCGACCACAAACGCGAACGCCAGGGCGGCGCCGGGCAAAAGGCTGTTTCGCATCTTCAATCCTTTCGTCGCGAAAAACGGAAACGCGGCGCCGAACCCATCTCCGGGCCGGCCGCCCCTGCAATTCGGTGTCATTCGCAGGTGTTTAACGCGACAAGAATGAGAATGCAAACGATTCGCAATACCGATTGCTTAACTGGTTTGGGATCGTTTCCGAAGGATGGAAAACGCGGCGAAAACGAAGACTCAGGCGGCGCGAAGCCAGACGGCGGTATCGTGAAAGACCGCGCCGCCATTGGGCTGGCCCGCATCGGCGCTGACCAGGAGGTTAATACCGATCCCCTCCTCGAAGGCCTTGTTCGGCCATATGCTCTCGACCACGATCACGCCGCGCTGCAACCCGTCGAAGGGTTTGGCATGAACGACGACCGAGCCCTTCTTGTTGCCGATGCGCACCCGGTCCCCTTCCGCAAGGCCGAGAGCGGTGCAGTCCTCGGGATGGATCATCGCGGTCGGGCGACCCTCGCGCTTGATCGAGGTCGGGGTTTCCGTGAAGGAGGAATTGAGGTAGTTGCGCGCCGGCGCCGTAACCATCCGAAACGGCCGGTCGTCGGTCGCAACGTCGATCGCGTCGAAATGGTCCGCAAAGGCGGGCATGTCCTTCGGATTGGCGCCCAGCCCGCCCCAGTCCGGCGCGAATCGGAACACGCCGTTCTCCGTCGGGAAACCGTCCAGGAAATGCGCGGTTTCGAAGGGTGGGCAAAGATCGTGGCCACCGGCCTGATAGATCGTCGCGGCATCGGGCAGGCCGCTCGCCCTCAGGCAATCGTCCATCAGTTCCCAGGCCGTCTTGGCAAAACCCGGATGCTCCGCGCCGAGCCGCTCGGCCAGCCCGCGAATCACATCGTGATTCGACCGCGCCTCGGCCTGCGGCTCGATCACCGCCTTGGTGACCTGCAGAAAGGTATGGCCGCTGCCCTTGTAAAAATCGTCATGCTCCAGGAAGGTCGTCGCGGGCAGGACGATATCGGCCATCGCCGCCGTCTCGGTCATGAACTGTTCATGCACGCAGACGAACAGATCGTCGCGCGCGAATCCCTCATGCACCTTGGCGAGTTCCGGGGCCACCATCATCGGGTTCGTGTTCTGGATGAACATGGCCATGACCGGCGGCCCGTCGCCCAGGTCGGCCTTGTCGCCGACGAGGCAGGGGCCGATGCGCGACTGATCCAGGCTGCGGATCGAGGGGTCGAGCATGTCCAATCCCTTGATTTCCGTCTGGTCGATATGGGCGTAGACGTCACTCTGGCCGTAGAGCGCGCCGCCGCCCTCCTGCGCTCAGGCGCCTGTCACGCCCGGCAGGCAGGACACGGCATGGACCTGGGCCGCGCCGTTGCGCGTGCGCGAGAAGCCATAGCCGACCCGGATATAACTGCGCTTGGTCGAGCCGTAGAGCTTGGCGAAGGTTTCGATTTCCTCGACCGGCAGGCCCGTGATGGCCGAGGCCCATTGCGGGCCGCGCAGGCGCAGATGCTCCTCGAAGGCCTCGGAATGGTCGGTGTATTTGGCCAGGTATTCGCGGTCGGCCATGCCGTCGCGAAACAGGATATGCATGACCGCGCAGGCCAGCGCCCCATCGGTGCCCGGGCGCACCGCCAGATGCATATCGGCCTGGGCTGCCGTGCCGGTGCGGTAGGGATCGACGACGACCAGCTTGGCGCCGCGCGCCTTCCGCGCCTTGGCGATATGGGTCATCACATTGACCTGGGTCGAAACCGGGTTGCCGCCCCAGACGACGACCAGATCGGAATGCTGGATCTCGCGCGCATCGACGCCGCGTTTCTCGCCCGCCCCCGCCTTCCACCCGGCATCGGCCAGATTGGTGCAGATCGTGCTGAACTGGCGGTCATAGCCCATCAAATGGCGCAGCCGTTCTATTCCGTCGCGCTGCACCAGGCCCATCGTGCCGGCGTAGAAATAGGGATAGACCGATTGCCGGCCGTGCTTCTCGGCGATCTCGGTCAGATTGTCGGCGACGATATCCAGCGCCTCGTCCCAGGAAATCGGCTCGAAGGCGGCCAGACCGACGCCCTTGTCGCCGACCCGGCGAAGCGGCTGCTTGAGCCGGTCCGGGTGATGCACCCGCTCGGCATAGCGCGCGACCTTGGCGCAGATCACTCCGTCCGTGTAATCGTTCCGCCGCGAACCGTGGACCCGCCCGATGGTCTTGGCGTCCAGGATCTCGACATCCAGCGCGCAGGTGCTGGGACAATCATGCGGACAGGCGCTGGGCAGGATCTGGATGGCATCGTCCCGCGGCATGGTTGGACCTCGCTGTCTGGATATCAGACTCGAATCTATGCCTCGCGCCGAACCGCGGCAAGCCGGACGGGAAGGTCTGGCGAAAGCCTTCTCCCCCCTACTCCCATTCCGCGTCGGCCTGATCGGGCGCGCCGATCAGGGTGCCGAGCGGATTGAAGGCGTAATAGACGAAGGCGAAGGTGAGCTGGAAGGGAATCGACACGAGGCCGTTTTCCGTCCGCCGCTCGACCGTCACGATGCCGACATCGCGTCCTTGCGATACGAAGAGATGATCGAGCGCGGAGAGGCGCCCGGGTTCCCAGGTGATGACGAGATCGCCCTCCTTGAGCCTGCCGCGTTGGCGCAGATAAGCCAAGCTCCAAGCCTTGTCGCCGACCGCGACGACACGCGCCATGGGCGGCACCGCTGGATGGTAGGGCCCATCGTAGTAGGTCGTGAACGGCCCCGTGCGCGAATCATATTTGGGATAGGGGTTGCGCCCATAGGGATTGGAACCGCGATCGGTGGGAATCAACAATTGGCCGTCGGGATGGCGGGCCTGGAAGGACGCGACCGATTCCATCCGCGCCGGCAGCATGATCAGGCGCTCGCCCGCATGGGCGCCCGAAATGGCTTCGCCCGTGAACTGTTGCCACCAGCTTTCGGTCTCGCGGTCGTACATGATGAGGTTCGAGGCCCGCAGCTTGCCCGTGACCCCGAAGTCGAGCAACTCGTCGCCCAGCCGCCTGTCGAAGACGATTCCCGAATCGCAGAACGGACAATAGGTGACGGCCACGGGCACACCGCCGACCGTGTCGTTGACGACTTCGTGCCACATCAGGGTGCGCAGGGGATAGGCGCGCGCATCGTTGTTGAAGACGATGCTGATCACCGGTTCCTTCTTTGAAACGCTGCCCCTCGCCTCCGAGACCGGCTGGAAGATGGGCTGGTCGAGGGCCTGAACGATGCCGAAATCGACGGCTGTCACGATGCCCGCCGGATCGACCGTCATCTGATCGAAATCGCCCTTGGGAAACTCTTTCCGCCAGTACTCCATCGGTCCGATCTTGGCGAGCGCCTGCGCCTCGGCGATGCCGTTCTTGATCGGTGGCCGCTCCGCCGGGGTCTCGACCTTGTAGGATTCGTGAGGATCGTTCGACTCGAAGAACCCCGTGAACAACCAGACCAGCACGCCCACGGCGATCGCCACAGCCACTGTCTGCAGCGCCAGCTTGATCATGGCCCGCTCGAACCCGAATCCGCCCTTGCTCACGCCGTCCCATCCATTTCACAGGATTCCGCCACGCCGAATCCCAGCTGACTTTGGCCCCGACCCTAGCCCTGGGCGCGGGCACAGCAAGAGGAATGATTCCACGGCGCCCTGCGCGAGCGAAAAGAAGCACCGAATACGCCCTCGGCAGCGCCGGAAAAGCCCGATTCGGCTATGATGAAGGGACCGCGCGAAACGCCGATCGGCAAAGCCAAGGCACACGAATGAAAGACCCATCCTTCACCGCAGACCCCGCCGGACTTCGCCTCGCTCTGGAAGCACTTCTCGACGCGCCCGACGGGGCCGGTTCACAAGCGCTGCCGGACACGCTGCCGGAGAGCGGGCTGGGCGAAAAGGCCGTTATCGAACGGCTGAAGCCGATCGTACTCGGCGGGGCGCGGCGTCTCGGCGCGCCTGATGCCTTCGCCCATATGGACCCGCCCACGCCCTGGATCGCCTGGGCAACGACCCAGTGGAACGCGGCACTCAATCAGAATCTGCTGCACCCCGACGTGGCGCCCATCGCGCGCGGGATCGAAGCCCGGGTCGTCGATTGGCTCGCTCCCGGATTCGGCATGGACGGCGGCCATATGACGCCCGGCTCGACCGTCGCCAATCTGACCGCGCTCTGGGCCGCACGCGAGTTGCGCGGCGTTCGGGCCGTCATCGCCTCCGACGCCGCCCATCTGTCGGTCGCCAAAGCAGCGCATCTGCTCGGCCTCGCCTTTCATCCCATCCCCGCCGATACTTGCGGAAGGTTGAACCGGGACCGGCTTCCCGACGATCTCGGCAACTGCGCCCTCGTCCTGACTGCCGGCACGACCAGTGCGGGCGCTATCGACGATCTCTCATTGTCGGGCCGCGCCGCCTGGACCCATATCGACGCAGCCTGGGCCGGGCCGCTGCGCTTCTCGACGCGCCACGCCGCGCGGCTCGATGGCATCCAGAATGCCGATTCCGTGGCGGTTTCGGCCCATAAATGGTTGTTCCAGCCGAAGGAGTCCGGGCTGATCCTGTTTCGCGACACGGAACCCGCCCATCAGGCGGTCAGTTTCGGCGGCGCCTATCTCGCCGCCCCGAATGTCGGCCTGCTCGGCTCTCACGGCGCGGTCGCAGTGCCGCTGCTCGCAACCCTGCTGGCCTGGGGCCGGACCGGGCTGGCAGAACGGATCGACAGGGCGATGGGACTCGCGGAGGATCTCCGGCAGCGGCTCGACAGCCATCCCGGCGCGGTGCTGTTCGGGCCGAATGTCAGCGGCGTCCTGCTCTGGCGCCCGGCTTCGGAAGTGTCCGCGCCGGATTTCCTTGCCCGTCTGCCGGCCGGCTCGACCTCCGTCACCCGGATCGACGGCGTGGACTGGCTGCGCAACGTCGCGGCAAATCCCTGCGCCGATATCGACCTGCTATGGGCCGGGATCGAGCGCGCCCTCGCCTGACCGTTATTTTCGCTTGGGCCGCATCTTGTCCCAATCGGCATCGCTCATCCGGTGCAGGAAGCTGAACTGGCCCGCGCCCTTGAGCCAATCGCCACCGTCGATGGTGACGCATTCGCCATTGATATAGCCGCACTCGTCGGCGACCAGGAAAACGGCAAGCTGGGCCAATTCGTCATGGCGGCCCGGCCGGCCGAGTGGCGGCCGGGTCTCGAACTCTTCGGCCAAGTCCTTGTTCGGCACCAGGCGCGACCACGCCCCTTCGGTCGGGAAGGGCCCCGGCGCGATGGCGTTGAGGCGGATGCCCTTGGGACCCCACTCGACCGCGAGACTCTGTGTCATCGCCAGGACGCCCGCTTTGGCCATGGCCGAAGGCAGGACATAGGCCGATCCGGTCCAGGCATAGGTCGTGACGATGGACAGGACATTGCCTTCCCGCCCCGCGGCGATCCACCGCTTGCCCGCGGCCAGGGTGCAATAGGCGGAGCCCTGCAGCACGATGCCCAGAACGGCGTTGATGGCGTTGGGACTCAACTCCTCGGCCTTGGCCAGGAAATTCCCCGCCGCGTTGTTGACCAGGATATCGAGCGGCCCCTCGGCCCAGATCGCCTCCATCATGTCATCGACCGCCTGGGGATCGCGGATATCGCAGCGGTGATAGCTGACCGTGCCGCCGGTCTCCGCGCTATGTTCTCGCGCGGTCTCCGCCAACACCTCCTCGCGCCGGCCGAAGATGACGAGTTCCGCGCCCAGTTCCAAGTAGCGCCGGCCCATGGCCTTGCCCAGGCCGGTGCCGCCGCCGGTGATGAGAATCTTCTTGCCCTTCAGCAGGTCGTCGCGAAACACGCGCCACCCTCCTCCATATGGTCGATGCTAAAGCCGCGCCGAGATGTACCCGGTCGCGCCAAGCTTGGCTATGGTGGCACGGCCCGGTCATGTTCCTCGAATACTGGCGCGACCCGAAGGCGCCGGAGAAGAAATTCGCTGCCTCCCTGCCCTGACCGCCACGGGCAAGATCATGCGCCGCGTGCTGCGCCAGCAGGAGATCGAGAAGACTCTGAACACGTCATCGTGACCGCTCCTCGAACCGCCGGGGACAAAACGCTATCCTTACCGCGAACCACCTAGAGGAGCACCGCCATGGCCAGCCCTATCGAGTATTTCTTCGCCCTGCCCTCGCCCTGGTGCTATCTGGGCCACCAACGCCTGATCGACACGGCCGCCAAGGCGGGGCGGAAGATACATTTCAAGCCCTGCATCACGGGCAAGCTGTTCCCGGCGGCCGGCACCTTGGCCCTGTGCGACCGGCCCCGGGCGCGCAAGACATACCGCATGGCCGAGCTCAAGCGCTGGCGCGACCATCTCGCAATGCCTCTGACCCTGGAGCCGGCCTATTTCCCGGTCGATGAAAGTGTCGCCGCGCGCACCGTGATCGTGCTGCAGGAACGCGGGTTGGATTGCGGCGCCCTGGCTGGGGCCTATATGCGCGCGGTCTGGGCCGAGGAGCAGGACATATCCGACCCGGCCGTGATCGACGAGATCGCCGCCGCCCAAGGCCATGACGGCCCGGGCCTGCGCGAAGCGGCGGAGGACCGCGCAGTCGGCGAACGGTACGAGGAATTTACCGAACAGGCCGTCGCCGCCTCGGTCTTCGGCTATCCCACCTTTATCGTCGAGGGCGAGATGTTCTGGGGCCAGGACCGGCTGGATTTCGTGGAACGGGCGCTGAAGGGCTAGCGCCTCAGTCCAGCACCTTGTTCGCGCTCTCCTTCATCCGCAGCACCACGGCGAAGGACACGGCGGCGGCCAGCATCAGGTACCACGCGATGGCCAGGTCGTCGTGGCTGCGCGCGATCAGCCAGGTCGAGACCATCGGCGTGGTGCCGCCGAAGACTGCGAGGCAGACGTTGTAGCCGACGCTCAGGGCGCTGACCCGCACCCGGCGCGGGAAGGCTTCGGCCATCGCCGCCGGGACTGCACCGAAATAGGACGCGATGAAAACCGCCAACCCGCACTGGCCGAGCAGGATCATGACCGGGTCCGGGTGGTGCATCAGCCAGATCAGCGGCCAGCCGAAGACGAGCAGCCCGCCCGTGCCGAACAACATCAAGGGTTTACGCCCGATTCTGTCCGAAAGCGCGGCGGCTGCCGGGATCAGCAAACAGAGCAGCGCCATCGCCACGGTGTTGAGGTCGAGCGCGTCAGAGCGCGGCTCCTTCACCCGGTCGACCAGCCAGGTCACCATATAGACGAAGATCATGTAGAAGCCGACGGCGTTGACCACGTTGAAGCCGATCACCCGCAGCATCGAGCGCCATTGGTGGGTGAAGGCCTCGACCACCGGGTTCTTGGGCTTGTCCTCCTCCGCCGGCGCGGGCAGGTCGTGGATGCCCCGGCGCACCAGCAGGCCGACCAGGCCCACGGCGATGCCCAGGATGAAGGGCAGGCGCCAACCCCAGGACTGGAGCGCCGCGTCGTCCAGCAGGTTGCTCATCGCCGCGCTGACGGCCGAGCCCAGGAGGATACCGCCGACCGCACCAAACAGGGCCCAGCTGGAGAAATAGCCGCGCCGGCCCTTGGGGGCATGTTCGGTCAGGAAGACGACGGAACTGGTGTATTCCCCCCCCACGGACAGGCCCTGGAGCATCCGCATCAGCACCATCACCACGGCGGCGGCCGCGCCGATCGTCGCATGGCCGGGCAGCAGGCCGATCACGCAGGTCGGGATCGCCATGAGAGTGACGGAAAGGATGAGGGCGCGCTTGCGCCCGATCTTGTCGCCGATATAGCCGAAGATCAGCCCGCCGAAGGGCCGCATCAGGAAGCCTGCAGCAAAGGCCCCGAAGGCCGCGACCAGAGAGGCCACCGGATCCTCGGAAGGAAAGAAGATGCCGGCGATGATCGGGGCGAAATAGCCGTAGACGGCGAAGTCGTACCATTCCAGCACATTGCCGACGACGCCGGCCATGATCGTCCGGCGGCGCGTTTCCGGCGTGATATCCGCCATGGTCGTGGCTGTCATGTCTCGCCTCCCCCCAGAAGCGGGCCCCCCGGCCCAACCGCGGCTATCGTGCCACTATTTTCCCGCTCCGGCTAGGCGGCGCGCGTTACCCTGCTTTTTCGGGCGGCAGGATCACGTCGACGTCGATTTCCATCACGTATTGCGGCCGGGCGAAGCCCTTGATGATGGTGATGGCCATGGTCGGATGGACGCCCTTGAGCCATTTGCCGACCGTGTTGGTCACCGGTTGGACGAAGGCGCGGTCCGAGAGCCAGAGGCGTACGGCGCAGATATCGTCGAATTTCGCCCCTGCCTCTTCCAGCAGATCCTTGACGTTCTGCATGGCATTGTCGGTCTGGGCCACCGGGTCTTCGGCGCCGCCGCTGATCTCATCCTTGCCGCGCACCCGGCCGGTCTGGCCCCGGATGATGACGTGATTGCCGGCCTTCACGATCCAGCAGAGATCGTTGTCCAACTCCTGCTCCGGAAAGGCGTCCCGCGTGTTGTATTGGTGCAGCCGTTCGTGGGCCATCGTGTCCCCCTTGATGCGTAAAATCGGCCGTCGCGGCCCCTAGCCCATCACCCGGTCGCTCAATCCGGCGGCCTTCTTCACGAAGCCCAGCGGCGCATCCCAGTCGAAGGTCTGGTAGAGCGCGTTGAGATGGGCGTAGGGCGGCGCCTGGGCGAAGAGGTGGTAGCTGATCCGGTGGCCGGCATGACTGGAATTCACCAGGTCGCGGGCGAAAGCCAATAGACGGCGCCGGTCCTCGGCGCCCCAGCGCTCGTTCACCGTATAATATTTCTTGAGCCACTCGGCCGATTCACCCTCGTGGAAGGAGCGGTGATCGGGGGTCAGGCAGATCTGACCGCCGACCAGCTCGCGCGTCATGTGCATCATCGCCGGCAGCTCGGCGCAGGCCATCGCCCGGCCGGCATAGAAGGTCGACTGGTGCGGCATCATGAAGCCCGCCGTGCTCTCCTCAGCCAGTTCGACCGAGGCGGTCTGGAAGGCATTTATCCCCTCGCGGTAGACGATCATGCGGGCGAGCTTCTCGCGGACCGCCGGATTCTTGTCGAGCCCGGTCTGGCGCGCGTTGAAGCTGGCCGCGCCGATCAGCATGTCTGCCAGATGGATCATCCGCTCGACGAAGGGAAAGCCGGTATAGCGGTGCAACATGGCCCGCACGAAGGCCGCCGCCTTGGTGTGGCGATAGAAAAAAACGTACTCCCATGGGATCGTCACATTGTCGAAGATGATCAGGCTGTCGACCTCGTCGAACCGGGTCGAAATGGGATAGTCCTCCGGGTCCAAGCCGCGCGAGAGCGGGCTGCGGCAGATATGCTTGAGGCCCGGCAGGTTCATCGGGCAAAGGAAGCCGAGGGCGTAGTCCGACAGGGTCTCGTTGCCCCAGTTCGCGATGGTCGGCTTGACGAAGGCTTCATGGGCATAGGCCGCGCCGGTCTCGTATTTGGCGCCCCGCACGACAATACCCGCATCCGTTTCGCCCACGACATGAAGCAGCATGTCCGGGTCCTGCTCCTGCGGCGGCAGGGAGCGATCGCCCTTGGGATCGGTATTGGCGGAGACGACGAAGCGGTCCTCGATGCGCACCCGTTCGACCTGTTTCGCGATATTCTCGCCGAAGCGGGGATCGACCGCGTCCAGCATCTCGCGCCCGTCGAGCAGCGACCACAAGGCCCCGACCGTTTCGTCGCCCATGCGCAGGGCCAGGCCGCCGACATCCTGCATGACAAGACGCACCCAATCGCGCTTCTGGCGCCAATCGTCCTTGCTGCGCGGCCCCAGATTGGTAATGGCGTGGGGGCCGCCCTCATCGGCATAGGTCATGGTCGCGGCGTAGCGCTCCTCATGCGCCATATCGTAGATACGCGCGCGCAGATCGACGGCGTGGCGAAAGGCCGGATGGTTGGGCACGTCCTTGACCCGCTCGCCGTCCAGCAGGACCGTGCGGCCGTCGCGGATCGACTCCCTGTATTCATCGCCGGTCATGCGCACGGTATTTTTCTCCTCGTCATCTATTCTTGGTGCCGGAACAGCGGGCCTATGTGTTGCCCGGCACTCCGTAGGACTGCGCATCGGCGGGGCTCAGCGCGCGGGTCAGATACATGCCCATCTGCGGCTGGTAGTCGGTCCAGATTGAGCGCAGTCGGGCGATCGGGGCCTCGTCCCAATCGACCCGCAGGTCACAGATCGGCCAGATATACTCATCCTTGACCTGCACGCCGGCGGAATGGACGTCGCCATGCTCGCCGCCCGCCTTCAGACCCGCTTCCAACCCGCGCAGCAGGCGCTCTACCAAGACCTCACCCTCGGCAGCCTCGAAGCCGCCGACCATGGCCTGGGCCACGTCGGAGTTCTTGAGCAGGTTGCCAATGGCCACGCTGTCCTTGCCGATCGCCTCGCCCCGGTTCGCGAAGACCTCGTCCCCCGAATAGGCCAGCGGCGTATCGGAGGCATTGAGCACCGCGAGTTGACGATACGCGATGTTCGCGCCGTCCTCGGCAATCATGGCGTCCATCACCTCCTGAGCCGTGGCACCCTTGGCGAGCAGGTCGAGACCGAACTTGCCGAGGGCCGGATTGGTCTGGTTCTGGGTACCGATCACCCCCACCCCTTCGCGCACCCAGATACAGCGCGCGCCGACGCAGATGCTGGAGGTGGTGATCGCAATGCCGAACTGGCCGGTGCGCCGGCACCGCCCACTGATGGAAAATGTCATCTCTCTGCTCCCTCTCGCTTCGCTACCTGTTTACTGCCTGGCCGCTCGTCCCTTGAGGTCGCGGCCTAAAGCTCGTCGTCCGGGATCACCGCCTCGATGTCGATTTCCATCATCAGCTCCGGCCGGGCCAGGCCGTTGACGATCAGGCCGGTCGAGCAGGGATGCACGCCCTTCAGCGCCGCGCCGACCGCGCGGTAAACCGCCCCGCGATAGGCCCGATCGGTGATGTAGATCGTCGTCTTGCAGATATGGTCGAGCTTGGAGCCGGCCTCTTCGAGGAGCTGCTTGACGTTCTTCATCGCCTGTTCGGCCTGCGCCCCGGCATCGCCGATGCCGACGAGATTACCGTCGAGATCCATGCCGACCTGGCCGCGCAGGAACACCCGGTTCCCGGCCCGCACCGCCATGGCGAGATCGTTGTCGAGCCCCTGGCCCTCCCAGGCGTCCTTGGTGTTGAACTTGCGGATACGCTGATGCGCCATCGTGGTTCCCCGTCGTTGTGAGTGGCCGGTCCTAGCCGCGAACCTTGTCCGAAAGGCCCGCGCATTTCTGCACGAAATCGAGCGCGTTCTCGAAATCGAAATTGTTGTAGACCGCGTTGAGATGAGCGAAAGGCGGCGACTGGGCGAACAGCTCGAAAGTCGTCCTGTGACCGGCATAGTCGCTGTTCAGCAAATCGCGCCCGAAGGCCAAGAGCCTGCGCCGATCCTCTGCCGTCCATTTCTCATTCACGGTGTAGAACTTGTCCATCCAGGGCTTGGTCGCCGGGGCCTGGAAGGTGGCGAAATCGGGGGTCACGCAGATCTGACCGCCGCAGAGTTCGCGCGCGATATGCGCCATGGCCGGATAGTTGCTGATGGCATGGACGCGGCCCGTATAAAGCAGCGACTGGTTCGGCATCAAAAGACCCTTGGGGCTCTTCTCGGCCATCGCGATGGCCGCCGTCAGATGGGCGTTGATGCCTTCGCGCCAGCCCGCCAGGGCGGCCAGCTTTTCGCGCACCGCCGGGTTGTTCTCGAGGCCCGTCTGGCGGCAATTGAACAGAGCCGTGCCGATCATCATGTCGGCCAGATAGAGCACGCGAAGGACGAAGGGATAGGCGCTGTAGCGGTGCAAAGTACCGCGAATGAAGGATGCCGCGCGGGTGTGACGGTAGAACAGCACATTCTCCCAAGGCACCAGCACATCGTCGAAGATCAGCAGGGTATCGACCTCGTCGAACCGCGTGGCGATCGGATAGTCCTCGGGCTTCTTCTTATCGGCGAAACCAGTCCGGCAGATATGCTTGAGGCCCGGCGCGCCCATGTCGCAGATGAAGCCGAGCGCATAATCCGACAGCTTCTCGTCGCCCCAATTGGCGATGGTCGGCTTGACGAAGGCCTGGTTGGCATAGGCGGCCGCAGTCTCGTATTTCGCGCCGCGCACGACGATGCCGGCATCGGTCTCCTTGGCCAGATGCAGCAGCATGTCCGGGTCCTGGTCCTGGGGCCGCTTGGAGCGGTCGCCCTTGGGATCGGTATTGGCCGAGACATGGAAGATATCGCATTGGATGACCCGCTCGATATGGGCCGCGATATTCTTGGAGAAGCGCGGATCGACCTCGTCCAGCACGTCGGAGCCGTCGTAGAGCGACCACATCTCGCCCACCGTCTCGTCGCCGATCCGGATGGCGACGCCGCCCATCTCGCGCAGCACCGTATCGACCCAGCGGGTCTTGTCGTGCCAGTCCTGTTTTTCGCGCGGCAGCTTGTAGGAGGTCGTGTTCGACTCGCCCGTGGCCGGGTCGGTATAGGCCATGGCCTCGCGATGGGCGTCCTCATGCGCCATGTCGTAGATCCGCGCGCGCAGATCGACGATCGGCTTGAAGGCCGGATGGCTCGGCACGTCCTTGACGAGCTCGCCGTCGATATAGACCTCGCGCCCGTCGCGGATGGACTCACGATACTCGTCGCCGGTTCTCAGCATGCCGCCGCCTACCTGAAGTGATTATGGGCAATCGCAGCCGATACTAAACCGCATCCGCCGCCGCGCCGCATCGATATCAATGATGAAGCCGCGATTTTTCGTCGCGCAACCGAATGGCGAGGGAAGAGTGCTGCGTCGGATTGGATTTGAAAAATACTATTTTTTTGTCTATTGCATAGATTAAGCCTATGCCATTCACCCTTCAGCAACTGCGCTATTTCGTGACCGCCGCCGAACTCGGCAGCGTGACCGGCGCCGCGCGCGAGTTGAGTATCTCGCAGCCCTCGGTCTCGGCAGCGATCCGCAAGCTGGAGGATCAGTTCGGCGCCCAGTTCGTCCTGCGCCATCACGCCCAGGGCATTTCGTTGACCGCCGCCGGGCGGCGCTTCATGTCCCATGCCCGCAGCCTGCTGGCCCAGGCCCAGGCTCTCGAATCCGACACCCGTGGGTTGGGCGGCGATCTCGGCGGCAGCCTGGAACTGGGCTGCTATTTCAGCTTCGCGCCCTTCCTGCTGCCCGGCCTGTTGCGGGGCTTCTCCCAGGACCATCCCGACGTGACCTTGCGGCTGCGCGAAAACGATCATGAAAGCCTGCGGCGGGATCTGGAGAGCGGCGCGATCGAGGTCGCCCTGCTCTATGACCTGGGACTCGGCCAGGACCTGACGGTCGAGCCCCTGGCCGAACTGCTGCCCTACGCCCTGCTCCCCATCGATCATCCCCTCGCCCGCGCGCCGACCGTCGCCCTGCGCGACCTCGCGCGCGAACCGATGATCCTGCTCGACCTGCCGACCACACGCGAATATTTCCTGACCCGGTTCCGCGCCCTCGGCCTCGATCCGGTGATCGGCCTCCGAACCACCAGCTACGAGACCATTCGCGGGTTGGTCGCCAACGGGTTGGGCTATTCAGTGTTGGTCATGCGGCCCTATGGCGACCGGGCCTATGACGGCCGCCGCCTGGCCTGCCGGCCGATCGCGGAACCCGTCCCGCCAACCCGCATCGTCCTCGCCCGCTCCGCCGCCATCCGGCCGAGTCCCGTGGTCGAGGCCTTTGCCGCCCTCGCCCGCGCCTATGTTCCCGCCGCGATTTCAGGGACAACGCCGGAGTAGCCGCCGGAAGCCGTCATCTGAAGCATCCTCACGGCCCCATCCGCATGGACGGAGCGAAGCCCCGCGCGCTAGTCTCCGCCCAAGATTCAGACAGTCAGGGGACGGACGATGTCGAAGGGCATGATGACCATCGAGGAACTGCGCGCGGCGGTTGAAGCGGGCGAGATCGACACCGTTCTCGTCTGCTTCGTCGATATGCAGGGCCGATTGATCGGCAAGCGGGTGACCGGCTGGTTCTTCCTCGAACACGGCCAGGAAGAACTTCATGCCTGCGACTATCTGCTGACCGTCGATATGGCGATGGAGCCGGTGCCCGGCTATGCCACGGCGTCCTGGGACAAGGGCTATGGCGATTTCGTCATGCGCCCCGATATGGCGACCTTGCGCCGCGCGCCCTGGCTCGAAGGCACCGCCCTCATGCTCGCCGATGTGCTGGATCACCACGGTGAATTGCTCCCCCATGCCCCGCGCTCGATGCTCGCCAACCAACTCGCGAAAGCGCGGGAGATGGGCTTCGTCTCCAAGATCGGTACGGAACTGGAACTCTATGTATTCGACGAGCCGGTGGAAGCGATGGCCGAGCGCGGGTTCCGCAACCCGAAGACGGCCGGGCGCTATATCCAGGACTATCACATCCTCCAGACGACGCGGGAGGAGCCGCTGATCCGCGCCATCCGCAACGCCTTGGACAATTCCGGCATCCCGGTCGAATTCTCGAAAGGCGAATGGGGCCCTGGTCAGGAGGAGATCAATCTGCGCTACGCCGAGGCGCAGGAGATGTGCGACCGGCACACCATCTACAAGAACGCGGCGAAGGAAATCGCCCATCTGCAGGGCAAGGCGGTCACCTTCATGGCCAAATGGAATCACGATATGGCCGGCAATTCCTGCCATATCCACAATTCCCTATGGACCGCCGATACGGACGAGGCCGTGATGCACGATCCGGCGGACCCGCATGGCATGTCCCAGACCTTCAAGCACTACCTGGCCGGGCAGCTCGCGGCCGTGCGCGACATGACCTATTTCCTCGCCCCGACCATCAATTCCTACAAGCGTTTCCAGGCCGGCTCCTTCGCCCCGACCAAGGCGGTGTGGAGCGGCGACAACCGCACGGCCGGATTCCGGCTGGTCGGCCAGGGCTCGGCGCTGCGGGTCGAATGCCGGATTCCGGGCGCGGATGTGAACCCCTATCTCGCCACCGCCGCGTTGGTCGGCGCCGGGCTCCATGGCATCGAAAACCAGATGGAGCTCGAACCCATGGTCAAGGGCAACGCCTATCACCAGAAGGTCCGCGAAATTCCCAAGACCCTGGTCGATGCCATCGCACTGCTCGACGGCTCGGACCTGATGCGCGCGATATTCGGCGATCAGGTAATCGACCACTACGTCCACACCGCGCGCTGGGAACAGGCCGAATTCGACCGCAAGGTCACAGATTGGGAATTGCAGCGCTACTTCGAACAGGTCTAGGCAGGAGGCACCCGCTCCCTCCCCGACCCGCCGATAACGGTCTAGTCGTCGGTCAGCATCTTCATCTTGCCGTGGCCGCCGGCGTCCTTGTCCATCCCATCCTTGTCCATCCCGTCATGGCCGGTACCGTGCATCTTGCCGCCATGGCTGGCACCCATCGCGTTCGACGCCTTGACGATGACCTCAACCTGGATCGGACCCGATCGTTCGAGGATCAGGGTCAGAGGAAAGCTCTCGCCCTCCTTCAGAGGCTCCGTCAGACCGAGCAGCATCACATGCAGGCCGCCCGGCTCCATTATCGCGGTCTCGCCCGCCGGCAGATCGACAGCGGCGGCCGGGCGCATCTTCGCCACCCCGTCATCCATCATATGAGTGTGCAGTTCGGCCTTGGCCGCGACGGGACTCTCGACGCCGACGATGCGGTCTGCCTTGTCACCCCTGTTCGACAATGTGATGAATGCCGCGCCGTTGGTCGTGCCTGCCAGGCTCGCGTTGGCCCAGACATCGACCACTTTGATGCCTTGAGCGTTGTCATCGGCTAAAGCGTGCGAACTCAGATGCATGACGGCCGCGGCGAAAAGCACCGCGGCGATACGAATGGTGTACATTCTCAGGTCCTCGAATTTCGATCGTCCGAGCGCGGCCGCGACATTGGCTGTGCCATACCGTGGGGCCGCGCGATGCTAGGGGGTCGTCAGACGAGCGAGGGCGGACCGCGCGGCGGATGCGCCGCCGGAATCAGATTCGACCGGAGGGCCAGGCGCGCCGAGATCGTCGGCGGCTCCGCCCATCCGGCCAGAACGGGCGTAACCGGCGTTTCGGGCGGGCCGAGAATATGGGCCGCCCCCATTGCCGTGCAGACGGGGCAGGACGGGGTCGAGCGATCGGTCGGCGCCGGCCGGTCGGCCGGCAGATCCCCGACCACCAGACGGACAACACCCCGCGCCGTGCAGATCTCGAGAAAACCGGCGATCGCCGCCGTGCTCGATGCGCCGGGCGCCGGCACCGGCGAGGCGTGCAACGGACCGGCCGCGACCTGGATCAATACCAAGCCGACCGCCAGCGCGTGATTGACGCGCCGTCCGAAGCAACGAAGAAATTTGTGGCGGTGCCCGATAGCCATGGCCGGACTATAGTTCACCCCCCGGCCGGGGCCACAGTTTCATTGCCCGCCCGTCGCCGGATTCGTAGAAATGACCCTCGCGCCCTCAGAGGAAAGAAACGCCATGTCGATCAAGCTCACCGGCAATTGGAGCTACCCCACCGCCATGCGCTTTGGCGCGGGCCGGATCGCCGAATTGCCGGATGCCTGCAAGGCCCTGGGCATGGCCCGGCCGCTCCTGGTCACCGATCCCGGCCTGGCCGGCCTGCCTATGATTGCGGCGGCCTTGGCCCGGAACAGCGATGCCGGCCTGCCGACCGGCCTGTTCAGCGAGGTGCGCGGCAATCCGGTGGGCGCGAATGTCGACGCGGGCGTCGCGGTCTACCGGGCCGGCGGCCATGACGGCATGATCGCCTTTGGCGGCGGCAGCGCGATGGACGCCGCCAAGGGCATCGCCCTGATGGTCGGCCAGGACCGGCCGATCTGGGATTTCGAGGATATCGACGACAACTGGACGCGCGCCAAGGCCGATGCGATCGCCCCCATCGTGGCCGTGCCGACAACGGCAGGCACCGGATCGGAGGTCGGCCGTGCCGGCGTCATCGTGAACGAGGCGACCCATACCAAGGTCATCGTCTTCCACCCGCGCCTGCTGCCCGGACAGGTCATCCTCGATCCGGAACTAACGGTGGGCCTGCCGCGGCATGTCACCGCGGCGACGGGCATGGACGCGCTGGCCCATAACCTGGAAGCCTTCTGCGCGCCGACCTTCCATCCCATGGGCGAAGGAATCGCGGTCGAGGGCATGCGTCTCGTCAAGGAATTCCTGCCCCGCGCGGTGGCCGACGGTACCGATATCGAGGCGCGCGGCAACATGATGGCGGCGGCCAGCATGGGCGCCGTCGCCTTCCAGAAGGGCCTGGGCGCGATCCATTCGCTGAGCCATCCCCTGGGCGCCGTCTACGACACCCATCACGGCCTGACCAATGCCGTGGTCATGCCCTATGTGCTGGATTTCAACCGCCCGGCCATTGAAGAGAAATGCGCCCGCCTCGCGCGCTGGTTGGATCTACCCGAGCCGGGTTTCGACGGTGTCCGCCGCTGGGTTCTCGACCTGCGGGCGGAACTGGGTATTCCCCATACCCTGGCCGAGATCGGCGTGGATGACCGCCGCATCGACGAGATCGCCGCCATGGCGACGACCGACCCTAGCGCGGGCACAAATCCCGTGCCGCTCGACGATGCCGGACACCGCGCCATGCTCGAAGCCGCCCTCGCCGGCCACCTGGCCTGACGCAGGCGCAACCTAGAGGCGGAGCGTCTCGCCGGTCTGGCCCGATGCGCCGGGGCGGGTCCGGCGGATCGCCGCCGACAGGCCGATCACCGGCAGGATGACCGTGGCGACGATCAGCAACGCCCAGACCGAAGCCTCGTCGTATTGCTCGTCGATCGCATATTCATAGGCCCGGATCGCCAGGGTGTTCACCCCAAAGGGCCGAAGGATGATGCTGGCCGGCAGTTCCTTCATCACCTCGACGAAGACCAACAGGCCGGCCGTCAGGATGCTGCCGCTGACGATCGGCGCATGGATATGGCACAGCATGGAGACCGGCCGCTCGCCGAGCAGGCGGGCTGCACCATCTATGCTCTGCGGAATGCGCGCGAGGCCCGCCTCGACCGCGCCATAGCCCACCGCGACGAAGCGCACGAGATAGGCGAAGAGCATCGCCGCGACCGTGCCGCTGAGGATCAGGCCCGTGCCGAACCCGAGATTTTCTCGCGCCAGGCCGTCGACGAAATTGTCCAGGGCGCCAAAGGGAATCAGGATACCGATGGCGATCACCGACCCCGGCAGGGCGTATCCGAGGCTGGCGAAACGCGCCAGGGCCCGCACGGGGGCTGAGCCGTCGAGCCGCACGCCGTAGGCTAGAATGACGCCCACGACGACGACCAGGGCGGCGGCGGCGGCGCCGAGCCCCAGGCTGGTCGCGGCGTCGCCCCAGAAACCCGCCAGAAGATCCGTGTCGATTACGCCCAGGGCGTTCACCAGCAGCACGGTTGCGGGCAGCAGAAAACCGAGAACGATAGGCGCCGCGCAACAAACCACGGCCAGACCGGCAGCCCCGCCGCGCAGCGGCAGGGTCGCCAGGCTGCGATAGCGCCCGGTCGTGTGCTGATAGCGCAACCGCCGACGCGACCAGCGCTCGATCAGGATAAGGCCAAGCACGAAGACCAGCAGCATGCAGGCCAGACGCGCCGCGGCAGGTACGTCGTACATGATCAGCCAGGCCTTGTAGATGCCGGTGGTGAAGACATTGACGGCGAAGAAGCTGACCGTGCCGAAATCGGCCGCCGTCTCCATCAGCGCCAGAGCGACGCCGACGGCCACGGCCGGCCTCAGCAACGGCAAAGCAACCTGGAAAACCGAACCCCATACTCCGCAGCCCAGGGTGCGGCTGGCTTCGAGCACGCAGACCGACTGGGCGATCAGCGAGGCGCGGGCGAGAAGATATACATAGGGGTAAAGCGCCAGGGACAGCACGATGACCGCGCCGGGCAGGGAACGAATCTGCGGAAACCAGTAGTCGCGTGGTGACTGCCACCCGAAGACCTCGCGCAGGGCCCCTTGGACCGGCCCCGCGAATTCCAGGATATCGGTATAGAGAAACGCCAGGATATAGGCCGGCATGGCGAAGGGCAGCAGCAGCGCCCATTCCATGACCCGGACTCCGGGAAAGCGGCAATTGGTCACCAGCCAGGCCGTCGGCACACCGAGCAGGGTGGTGCCGATGGCGACCCCCGCCATCAGCAGGACCGTGTTCTTGAAATAGCCGGCGAGGACCGTGTCCAGCAGATGCGTCCAAGCGCCGTCCGATTCGGCCATCGCCATCCACACCACCGCGATCACCGGCAGAGCGAGCAAAAGGCAGAGCAGTCCGAGTCCCGTGGTCCAGAAACGCGAGGCGCGGGCGGAGCGGGACAACGTCCCGCCACGCCCGCGCCCGGCGGTATCGATGGTGAATTGTTGGGCGCTCACGCCGGAGCTCCGGCGTCCGGCTCTACTGCCAGCCGGCGCGGTCGATCAGCTTCTGAGCCGCCGGGGACAGTTCCGCGATCTTTTCGATATTGACCGTATCGGGCTTCAACTCGCCCCAGGACGCGACCATGGGATCGAGCGCCACGCCCGCCTTGATCGGGTATTCGAAATTGTCCCGGGCATACATCTCCTGGGCCTCGTCCCCAGTCAGGAACTCGATCAGGGCAATGCCCTCCTTCGGGTGCGGCGCGTGTTTGGTCAGGCCGGCACCGGAAATGTTCACATGGGTTCCCCGATCGTCGCCATTCGGGAAGAAGATCGACGTGGCCGCGGCCCATTCCTTCTCCTCGGGCTTCTCGTCGTTGGTTGCCATCTTGCCCATGTAGTATGTGTTGCCGATGGCGATATCGCACTCGCCCTCTTTCACAGCCTTGACCTGGGCGCGGTCGTTGCCTTGGGGCTTGCGAGCGAAATTGGCGACGATTCCGCGCACGATCTCTTCCGCCTTCTCCTCGCCATGGGCCGCGATCAGCGACGCGACGAGAGCGACGTTATAGCCGTGGTTGCCCGTGCGCACGCAGATGCGCCCCTTCCATTTCGGATCGGCCAGATCCTCGTAAGTGGACAATTCGGCCGGGTCGACGCGGTCCTTGGCGAAATAGATCACCCGGGCCCGCGTGGTCAGGCCGGTCCATTCTCCGCCCGGATCGCGGAAGGAGGCCGGGATATTCGCGTCCACGACATCGGAACGAATCGGCTGCAACAGATCGTCGCCCTTGAGCGCGGCCAGATTCTCGACGCCCACGGTCAGCACGACATCGGCCGGCGTGTTCTTGCCCTCCGCCTTCAACCGTTCGATCAGCCCTTCTTTGATGAAGACGACATTGACCTTGACGCCCGTCTCTTCGGAGAAGCGGTCGAGGAACGGCGAAATTAGATATTCCTGCCGGGTCGAATAGACATTGACCTCATCCGCCGCAACGGCGCGGCTCGCATCGAAACCCGTGGCGCCCGCCGCCAGCGCGCAAGCGGCCAGCATGCCCCTGCGCAGAAATCCGCGTTTCACTCCAACTTCCGCCTGCATATTCGTCTCCGTCCCGCCCGGGGCTTGCCCCGTCGGTCCATCCGAGGGGGACGGCATACATATTGCGAATTGATCGCATTCGCAAGAGTGAGTTTGCGAAATCAGAATCCGTCGAGGGCGTCGGCCACGCCGGAAACCGCCGTCGACCAGTCCCCCGCCTTGGTCTGACGCACCAGGCGCATGGTCGGATACCAGGGCATGCGTGCGCCGGACGCGAGCCAACACCAGTCGGGCGCATAGGGCACGAAGGTCAGGGACGGCGTGCCCAAGGCTCCGGCAAAATGGGCCACGGCATTGGTAGTCGAGATCACCAGGTCCAAGGCCGCGACCTGGGCCGCCACCCCGTCAAGGTCGCGGGTTGGATCGATCGTCGGATCGCGGTGGACACGCACGAGGGTGCGCTCCGCCAGTTCGTGCAATTCGTTCCCGACATCGCCGTATTGCAGGGTGACGAAATGCGCGTTTTGGCGCTGGAGCACCGGTTCGAGTTCCTCAAGGGTCACGCTGCGGCCCCGGGGATCGTGAGAGCCCGTGCGCCAGGCGATGCCGATCTTGAGCCCGGGACCGAGTTCGGCATAGCGAAGCCCTGCGGCCTCGATCCGCGCCGGATCGGCCGGAAGATAGCCGCGATGCGCCGGAAAGCGCCCGAGATCGTCGCGCAACCATCGGCCGAGACTGCCCATCGCGCATTGATAGGTGATGGCCGGATCCGTGGTCGGCGCCTCGGACGGATCCGCGCGCCCGGCCACCTCAATCCCCGGAAAGGACCGGCTAAACAGACGCACCAGCCGGGGATCGCACTCCACCACCACCGCGGCGCCCAGGGCCTGCAGATCCGGGATCATCGACGCGAGCATGATTTCGTCGCCGATGCCTTGCTCGCCCCAGATCAGGATCGTCTCGCCGTCGAGCGGCTGGCCTTCCCAACGCGGCTGTCGGAACGGCCGGGGCGCGACCAGTCGCCGCAACTCGCGAACCTGGAAGCGCGCCTCATAGCCTTCCCAGCCGTCCCGGAACCGGCCCTGGGTCAGCAGGGAGACCGACCGGTTGAACCGGGCATTGGCATAGTTGGGATCGGCCGCGATCGCCTTGTCGAAACGCTCGACGGCTTCCGGCATGCGCCGGAGGCGCTGCAGCAGGGTGCCGGTATTGTTATGGGCCTGAGCGAATTCGGGGCGCAACACGACCGCATAATCATAGGCCTTGAGCGCGAGGTCCGATTCGCCCAGAGCTTCGAGCCCTCGCCCCAAATTATAGAAGGCCATGGCCGATTTGGGCTGAAGCTGTACCAACTTCTGAAGATGGACGATCGCCTCGGCGGACTGATCGAGGGTCTGCAGCAGGGTCGCGATATTGTTGAGCGCACCGACATGATTGGGCGCCAGTTCGAGAGTCCGGCGATAGCATGTGATCGCCTTTTCCATGGCTTGCTGTCGGGCATGGACGAAACCCAAGGCGAAATGCGCCTCAGGATCGTCCGCGTCGAGCGCGACCGCAAGGCTCAAGGCGGCTCCGGCCTCGGTGATTTCGCCGATCCGGATCAGCGCGGTGCCCAGGTTCCGATAGGCGGCTTGCTGGCCGCCGCCCAGTTCGACCGCGCGGCGCAGGCTTGTCGCCGCCTCGCCGTTACGCCCGAGCTTGAGCAGCACCGTTCCCAGGCTGGCGTGATAGTCCGGCGCGGCATCGTGTTGCGCGATCGCCTTGCGAATCGATTCGACCGCCTCTTCCGACTGACCCTGCTCGTGAAGCGCCATGCCCAGCAGATGAAGCGAATCGGGGTCGTTGGGCCGTTGCGCGAGAATCTGCTCGAACATGCGCGCCGCATCGCTGAAACGCCGGGCTTTCATATGCTCAAGCCCCAGGCGCACCGCGTCGCTCAGGGTCCAGGTTTCGGTCCCGGATCGACGCTGTTCGCCCGGCGGGCCGGCCTGGCCGGGACGCCCTATGGGCGTGAAGGGGGCGCGCTGATCGCTCAGCTCTCCTCCTCCTCCCGCAAGGAAAGCAGCGACGCATTGCCGCCCTGGGCAGTCGTGTTGATGGAAATCACCCGTTCGATGGCAAAACGGTGCAGATAGCGCGGCCCGCCGGCCTTGGGACCGGTGCCGGACAGGCCCTCGCCGCCAAAGGGCTGAACCCCGACCACGGCGCCGATCATGTTCCGGTTCACGTAGGCATTGCCGACATTCACACGTGAGCAGAGATACTCGACCGTCTCGTCGATCCGGCTATGGACACCGAAGGTCAGGCCATATCCAGTGCGGTTGATTGCATCGACCACCTCGTCCATCCGGTCGGCGCGAAAACGCACGACATGGAGGATCGGGCCGAAGACCTCGCGCTCCAGCCGGTCGATGGAATCGATCTCGAAGGCCGTGGGCGCAACGAAAGTGCCGTGTTCCGTCTCGGCGGTCATAGGCGCGCGATGGAGCAGCTTCGCCTCGCGGGTCATGCGCTCGACATGGGCCTCCAGCATGGCACGCGCATCGTCGTCGATCACCGGGCCGACATCCGTGCGCAACAGGCCCGGATCGCCGACGACCAACTCGTCCATCGCACCCTTGAGCATGGTGATGACCCGGTCGGCCACGTCCTGCTGGACGAACATCACGCGCAGGGCCGAACAACGCTGTCCCGCGCTCTGGAATGACGACACCACGGCATCCTGCACGACCTGTTCCGGCAGGGCCGAGGAATCGACGATCATCGCGTTCTGGCCGCCGGTTTCGGCGATCAGCGGGATGATCGGCCCGTCTCGCCCGGCGAGGGTGCGGTTGATCAAGCGTGCCGTCTCGGTCGAGCCGGTGAAGGCGACGCCGGCGATGCGCGGATCGGCGACCAGCTTCGCGCCGACCGTCTCGCCCCGCCCGGGCAGAAGCTGGACGACGTCTTTCGGCACCCCGGCCTCGTGCAACAGCTGAACCGCCCGATGGGCGATCAGCGGGGTCTGCTCCGCCGGTTTCGAGATGACCGCGTTGCCCGCCGCGAGCGCCGCCGTGATCTGACCGCAATAGATGGCGAGCGGGAAATTCCACGGGCTGATGCAGACGAAAACGCCACGGCCATGCAGGGCGATCTGGTTATGCTCACCGGTCGGCCCGGGAAGGACCTCGGGCTCGGCGAAATCGGCCCGGGCGCGCAAGGCGTAGTAACGGCAGAAATCAACCGCTTCGCGCACCTCGGCGATGCCGTCGCGAACGGACTTGCCCGCCTCGCGCGTGCACATCGCCATCAGTTCGGCCGTATGGGCTTCCATCAGATCGGCCATACGCTCCAGGCAGGCCGCCCGCTCCTCCGCCGGGGTGGCGTCCCAGCGCGGCGCGGCGGCGACCGCCGCGGTCAGCGCGGCATCGACATCCGCCTCCGTCGCCTCGCGCACGGTGCCGATCGCCCGCCGCCGGTCCGATGGATCGAACACCGTTTCACCGCCCTTGCCGGCAGTGCTACCGGCGATCAGAGGCGCCGCGCTCCAGGTCGCTTTCGTCGCCTTCTCCATGCCTTCCCCCAGGGGGAGGAGTTGTGCCGGGTCGGACAGATCGATGCCCTTGGCGTTCTTGCGCGCCACCCCGAACATGTCGGTCGGCAATGGAATGCGCGGATGGGGCTTTGACGCCAGGGCGCGCGAGGTCTCGACCGGGTCCTCGAGCAGCGCATCGAGCGGCATGTTGTCATCGACGATGCGGTTGACAAAGGAGGTGTTCGCGCCGTTTTCGAGCAGGCGACGCACCAGATAGGGCAGCAGATCCTCATGGCTGCCCGTCGGCGCGTAGATGCGGCACGGCACCCCGTCGGCGCCCGGCGAAACGACCTGGTCGTAGAGCGATTCGCCCATGCCATGCAGGCGCTGGAACTCGAAGGCGCGGCTGTTGCCCGCGATCTCCTGGATAGTGGCCAGCGTCACGGCGTTGTGAGTCGCGAACTGGGGATAGATCGCCTCCGGCGCCGCGAACATGCACTTGGCGCAGGCGACATAGGACACGTCGGTCGAGGCCTTGCGGGTGAAGACCGGATAGCCATCGAGCCCCTCAAGCTGGGCCAGCTTGATCTCCGTGTCCCAATAGGCGCCCTTGACCAGGCGCACGTTGAGGCGCCGGCCGTGGCGGCGGCCCATATCGGCGACCCAGTCAATCAGCGCGGTGCAGCGCTTCTGATAGGCCTGCACGGCGAGGCCGAGCCCGTCCCAGTCCTTGAGCGAGGGATCGGATGAGGCACGGTCCAGAATATCGAGGGACATCTCCAGCCGGTTGGCCTCTTCCGCGTCCACGGTCAGGCCGATGCCGACCTCCTTGGCGCGGCGGCTCAGCGCCGTCAGGCGATCCGCCAACTCGGGCACACAGATAGCCTTCTGGGCGAACTCGTAACGGGGATGCAGCGCGGACAGCTTGACCGAGATACTCGCGCGGGCATGGACGTCGCCGGGGCCGGCGCTGGCGCCGATCCGGCCAATCGCCTTCTCATAGGCCTCGAAATAGCGTTGGGCATCGGCCGCCGTATGGGCCCCCTCCCCCAGCATGTCGAAGGAATGGCGATAGCCCTTGGCAATATCCGCCTTGGCGCGATCCAAAGCCTCGTCGATGGTCCGACCCATCACGAACTGGCGGCCCAGAATGCGCATCGCCTTGCGCACCGCTTGGCGGATCACCGGCTCGCCGCTCTGCGCGACCAGACGGCGCAGCACCTTGCCGACGCTCTGGCCTTCGTAGTCGTTGAGGCGGATCACCCGGCCGGTCAGCATCAGGGCCCAGGTCGAGGCGTTGACGAAAATCGATTCGCTGCGCCCCAGATGGCTTTCCCAATCGGCCGCCATGATCTTGTCGCGGATCAGGCGGTCGGCCGTCTCGGCGTCCGGAATGCGCAGCAGCGCCTCGGCCAGGCACATCAGAACGACGCCTTCCTGGGTCGATAGCTGATACTCGCTCATAAAGGATTCGATGCCGCCTTCCTTCGGGCGGTTCCGGCGCAGAACCTCGGTCAGCGCCCGCGCCTTGGCCAGGACTCGCCCGCGCGCCTCGGCGTCGAGCGATGCCATCTCCACCAGGTCGGTCACGACACGGTTTTCGTCCGCCCTATACAATCGGGTCAACGCCGCGCTGAGCGGTCCCTCATCCTTGGGCGGCGTGTCGAACATCATCGGCGGCGGGTTCTGCACCTGGTCTCACTCCTGAAGATCACTGAATAGCCTGACGGGCCCGCACTCTAGTGGATTGATCGGAACAAAAGAATCCGATTTGGGATTCCGTTTTGTCTGTTGGCATGTGAGCCT
>JAQCGR010000176.1 GCA_027619995.1 Pseudomonadota bacterium
AGCAGATAGCGTTTGGCCGTCGGCTCGATCCCGGCATGGCGGAAGACGCCCAGATCGAAGGCCTCCATCCGTTCCGAGCAGACGAGAATTTCGGCCTGGCCCGTGTCGAGCACCGCGCTCACCCCGTGATCCAGGGTCAGGCCCGTCATCATCGGGCAAGTCACGACATAACGCCCATCGGTGATCCGCCGCACGCGCCCGGAAATCTCAAGCGGCTGGCCCTGCAGGCCCAGGGCCGGCATCGAGGTCCGCCCGCCGAGTTTCAAGGTGACCTCCGCCCCGATCCCGGCCGCGACCATGGCGCGCACGCTATCGGGATCCCAGATCGGTCCCACGGCCATATCGGACAGCCCCTGACGCAGGGCCTCCCCGACTGTCGCCATCACGTCCTGGGTGCCGCCCGAGAAGACGTTGTCGCCGTGATCGACCAGAACGATCGGCCCGTCCTCCAGGGCTTTCGCGCGGGCAACCGAATCCGCCAGGGGCTCGACCGCGAAGACGAAATCGGCGCGCCTCTCCCAGGCCTCGTCGAGCAGGGCGTCGCGCAGGGACTCCGCGGCCGCAACACCGTCCTCGCCATCGGCAACCAGCACGGCGGTCAGCCCGACATGGGGAATATCCGCCATCGGAAACCCGCCGAAGACCGAGGCGGCCAGCACGCTGCCATCGGCCTCGGCCGCGCGCGCCCGGTCCATGATCGGTTTCATCGGTGCGATGGAGGGGCTCTGGCGCAGGGTATGGGTCAGCATCGGCCGCTTGCCCCAGACGATGCGCGGATCGGCCTCGCCCGCCAGCCTGCGCAGCAGAATCCGGCCGGCCCGTTCCGCCGTCTCGTACATGTCGATATGGGGATAGGTGCGGTAGCCGGTCATGACCGTGGCGCCGTCAAGCATCGCCCGGCTCATATTGGTGTGAAAATCCAGGCTGACTGCGATGGGCAGGTCCGGCGCGATGGCGCGGATCCGGTCCATCAACGCGCCTTCACCATCGTCCCGGCTCTCCGTGACCATGGCACCGTGGAGATCGAGGAACAGGGCGTCGCAGCCCTTCTCGACCGCCGCGCAGATCTTGGCCGCGAAATGCTCGAAGGCTGTATCGGCGACCGGACCGCTGGGCGCGGCATTGCCGGCCGTGGCGACGACCAGTTCCGCCCCCGCCTCTCGCGCCAGGTCGATATAGGCGGCAATACCGGTATTGGTCCCGCCGAAGGCCGCGATCGCCGCCTTGCCTTCCGGCGGCACCCCGCCCGGGCTGCCGACCGCGAAAGCCGCCAGCGGCGTCGGCACCGGCGAAAAGGTGTTGGTTTCGTGCTTCATCATCGCGGTCACGAAGCGCATGGCATTCTCCCCTGTGTTTCGGCCCGCATCGCGCTCAACCCTCGGCGACGCCCCAGATTTCGACCGTGTTCTCGACCGTGTGCATCATCGGCTGGGCCACCAGAGTCATCGGCGGCAGCGCGCCGCCCATGCAATCCGCCAGGGTCCGGACGAAGGCCTCGGTGACTGCCGCCGAACCGTCCGAAGTGAAATAGCAGACCATGAATTTGAGATCGGCGGGCCGGCGGCCGAAAGGCCGCAGCAAGTCTTCGATATAGCTCATCACGAATCGCGTCTGGGGCAGCAGCCGACCCGGCAGGACGCGCAGGCCCGAATTGGTCCAGGGCTCCGACGGCACCTGGCCGCCGAGCCAGATCATGTCGCGCAGCCCGATGGCCTGGCGGTAGGGCAAGGGGATCGGCCAGTCCCAGACCCGGGCCGGCCAATGGTCTTCACGCGGAATATATTTGTCGAAGCCGTTGCGGGATTCGCGCATGGCCAGGAGCTCGAGCTTGGTCATCGCGCCGTCGGGATGGAGCCGCTGGCAGGGCACCATGGTCGCCCCTGGGCCAGGCTCGCGGAAATGGCTCGCCCGCGCCTTGGCCATGCCGGCCCATTGCTCCCGCGTGGTGCCGAAATAGTAGCCCTCGAGCTTGACGCTGTCCTGGGTCGAGGCCCCCAGGGCGGCCAGGGTTGCCTCGTGGATTTCGAAGACCGCATGGCTCTGTGCCGGCCCGTCCCCGGGATCGCCAATACGGTCTTCCGCGTCGGCCGCGGTGCGGTTGGACAGCGCGATGAACTCGCCCGCCCGCAAGCCGCCGGTCAGCGCCCGGCCGCCGAAGGCGTCCCGGTGCGCGGCGGGAACCGGCCGCTCGACGACCCGGATATCGGCCATCTCGCGCCAGCCGCGCTGGGCGATGGCCTGAAGCTGAATGCGCTGGCCCGCGAAGGGCTGCAGGGGCACCGGCAGGGTGCTGATCGCCGGCAGAGGATCTGCGGCGATATGGCGGGCCAGGGCGGCGACCACGTCCCAGTCGCCATGCAATGCCTCGCCCGGCTCGGCCGTGAAGAAGGCCTTGAGCCGGACGATATCCTCGAGCCCGCACATCTCGGGTGCCAGCGCCTCGGCCAGATTGGCCATCGCACCCTGGATCTGGCCACCCAGATCGCCCGGATTGCGGATCGCGCCCGCCGCGTCGAAATCGCCCGCCCCGCCGACGAAGGTCAAAGGCCCGGCCGTCGCCGCCAGATGATGCGTATGCTCGATCGGCAACCGCCATTCGCTCGTTTCGGTCATGGTCTATTCACCTGATATACGGGGATGAAGAAGGCTCGGATCGACCGCCATGCGGCTGGAGCCTCGCGCGAAATTATCGAGATAGAGCGTCGCCTCGCCCGGCGCGGGGTCGCGATACATGCCGATCTTGAAATATTGCGACGGTCCAGCCGTGCGGTCATGGCCGATCGATCCCTTCACGCGCGCGACAAACTCGCCATTGGCCCATATCTCCACCAAGCCCGATCCGTTTCGTCCACCCTCGACGAGATAGGCCATATCCACCCAATCCAGTTTCGGGTCCGGCAAAATCGGGTCCTCACCGTATTCGACCTCGATATCCGGCGCGCATTCGTACAGGTACGGGTCCGACAGGAAATCGAATCTTTCCACCTGTCTGGCCTTCACGTCCGCGAGAAATCTGTCGGGATCGCCCTCGGCCTTGGCGATCAGGGCGCGGCATTCATCGTCCTGGATTGTGATATGAAACACCCCGTTATCGAAGCGCTGCGCCAGGAACGGGCTGCCATCCGTCGCTTCCTTCCATTGCCCTATAACCCAGCGTGAACTGCCATGGCCCGCTATTTCGCCTTCGACGCGGAAGCTGAAGCCGTACCAAGCGGATCGGCCGAAAGGAAGTTGATAGGCGCGTGCAACCCGGATCTCGTTCCGCTGACACGATCCGTCGCAATCCTGGTCTGCGGCCTTGACCCGGATGGCCAGGGACGCGCCGCCGGTAAGCGGATTCGTATGTTCGATCCAATAGCGATAATCGCGAATCTGCCCGAAATACCAATATCTCTTCGCCGCGGGCCAGTCCTCAAACCCGTCCTCTAGACCGATGGCGGGATCCGCGGCCAGGGGCGCGCCAGCCGCCAGGAAACCCGAGGCCAAGACGATCAGAACGAGTCGGCGGATCATGATTCTGCTTTCGAACCGCCCTGCTTTCGCTGCCAGGCCCGCCAGGTCATGGCCCAATGCTCCGGGTCTTCCAGGGGCGCGGGATCGAAGGCATGGACGACCTGGTTATGGGGCGCGGTCTTGACGGTCTCCGGCTCCTCCCGCGCCTCACGCGCGACCTCGGCGAGCACAGCGATCCAACGGTCGATATCCTCCTTCGACCACAGCTCCCCGGCTTCCGGCGTGAAGGGTTCGGGCACCAGCCAGGGTTCATGGGCGAGCCAGGGCGCGTCGATGCCGAAATCGGTCATGCGGTTGGCGATCTCGCCAATGCCGATGCCCGTCTCCTCCTGCAGTTTTTCGACGCTGTAGCGGGTCATCTCGAGACGCCGCTGGGTCAGATGGGGCTGGGATTTGGTCACGCCCGGGATCGCGAGCAGGCCTTTCTCCATATAATTATTGGCCAGGACCGAGAGATCGGACGCTTCGTCGATGCCCTCGGCGCCCATCGCCCTCGCCCAGGCATAGGCCTTGAGGATCACCGGCACATTGCCCCAGAACTCGCGGATCTTGCCCACGCTTTGCGGCCGGTCGCGGTCGAGGCGGTAGGCGCCGCCCTCTTCAACCACCAAGGGTGCGGGCAGGAAGGGGGCGAGTTCCTCGGTGCAGCCATAGGCGCCGACCGCCGGGCCGTTGCCCTTAGGCGCGCCGAAGGTCTTGTGCAGCATGTACATGCAGGCGTCGAAGCCGAGTTCGCGCGCGCGCAGCTTGCCCATCACGCCGTTGAAATTGGCATGGTCGTAGAAGCACAGCCCGCCGGCCTCGTGGACGATCCGCACCCAGTCCCGGATCTCCGGGTTGTAGACACCCATGTCGTCCGGATTGTTGATCATCAGGGCAGCCGTGCGGTTCGACACCGCCGCCTTCAGCGCGTCGAGCGAGGGATAACCGTTCTCCTCGATCATCAGGGTGACGACCTTGAACCCCGCCGCCGCCGCCGTGGCGGCGTTGCAGGGATGGGTCTGGATCGTCGTGATAATTTCGTCGCGCTGTTCCAGCTCACCCCGGCTGGCGTGATAGGCCCGGGAGACGCAGCAATGGGTATAGGCCGCATCGGCCCCGCCCCCCGCCTGGAAGACGAAGCGATCCATGCCCGAGAGCGAACGCAGGATACGGTCGAGCCCATGGATCATGGCCAGGGTGCCCTGCATCGTGTCCTCGTCCTGGTGGGGATGGACGGCGCGCACCTCGGGACGGGCCGTCAGCCCCTCCATCAGCCGCGAATTGTATTTCATGGTGCAGGTGCCGAAGAGGCTGATCCCCATCATGCCCAGGGTCTGCTGGGAGAGATGGATGAAATGGCGTAGCACGTCGTATTCGTCCATCTCGGGCAGGGCCGGCACGTCCTTGCGGCGCATCGCCGCCGGGACCAGATCGGCGGCCGGGCCGACCGCCTCGCACACCGCATCCTCGGGTTTGGGAAAGACATTGCCGCGTCGGCCGGGATGGCCCATCTCGTGGATCACCGGCTCGTCCCAGCGGGCGGCGTGATAGCGGCGGAGATTCTTGTTTTCGCTCATCGCGCGGCCTCTTCCGCCAGGGCTTCGGCGAAGCGGTCGATATCCGCCTGGCTATGGACCTCCGTCACGCAGGTCAGGGCGCAGGTCTCGAAATCCGGCCCCAGATCTCCGAGACCCCGGCCGCCGAAGATGCCGTGGCGGCGCAGCCCTTCATTGATCGCCGCCACCGATTTCCCGGTCCCGGCATAGTCGAGGACGAATTCCTTGAAGAGCGGGCCGGAAAAGCGCAGGGCGATCCCGTCGATCCCGGCCAGCCGCCGCGCCGCGTAATTGGCGCGTTGCAGGATCAACTCGCCAACCTCGCGCATCCCTTCGGGCCCCATCAGCGCCAGATAGACCGCGTTGACGATGGCCCAGTTGTTGACCGAATTGCCGGTCCAGTCCTTGCCTTCCTCGCGCAGCCCGTAGGAAGTCTGATGCGCGCAGGACAGGGCAAAGGCCCATTCGTCCTGCGGCGTGCGCGCGAGGCTGATCAGGAGGGTCGGGTATTCATGGACGTAGCGCGCCTCGTCGCGCGTGGCGATGAAGCCGCCGACCCCGCCGCCCGTGTTCATATGGATGCCGAGCGGCTGCATGGGACCGACGACGATATCGGCACCGTAGGTCGCCGGCGCCTCCAGCACCCCCAGGGAAATCGGATCGGCCCCGACGATGACCTCCGCCCCGTGGCGGCGGGCCAGAGCGGCGATCTCCAACCCATGGCTTTCGATCAGGCCGAAATGGGAGGGGCAGTCGAAATAGACCGCCGCCGTCTCGTCCGACAATTTCGCCTGCAGATCGGCCAGGTCGAGCAGGCCGGTATCCGCATCGAAGCCGATCTCGACGATGTCGATATGGCTCGCCATCTCCGCCGGCTGGCAAAGATTGCGGATGACCGAGAGCCGTTCGGGATCGATCAACCGGGGCAGCAGGACCCGGCGGCGTCCGGTCAGGCGCGCGGCCATGCGGATGGCATGACCGGCGGCGTAGCCCCAGCTATAGACCGGCTGGCCCACGACCTCGCAACCGACCAACTCGCCAAGCAGGCTGGCGAATTCGAACCAGGCCTGGTTGCGCCCGTGATCCGAATAGGGCGTGCCCCAGACCGAAGTCATCATTTCGGCCCGTCCGGCGATCTCGTCGCAGACGGCGGGAACGTGATGCTGCCAGCAACCGCCGCCGATGAAGCTCAGATTGTCCTCGCAGGTCTCGTTGCGGCGCAGATGGTCCAGCACATGGCGGCGCAGTTCGCTCTCGGATGGCAGGGCGGGCGGCAGATCGAGGGGCGATTTCAGGCGGTGTTCGGCCGGGATCTGCTCGAACAATTCCTCGACCGTCTCGACGCCGATCGCGCGCAGCATCGCGTCTTTGATCGCCGGCACGGAATTGGCCATATAGGGATGGGCCGTCTCCAGTCGGTTCTTCATGCGTAACCTCGTCTCGTCAGGCGACGACCCTCATCATGGTGCTTTGGTCCGGCCCCGTCAGCACTCGGATATAGCCTGCCAAAGCCCGGTCCATCGCCGGATCGCCGGTATCGACCCGCAAGACCCCGTCCGGCAAGGCAAGAAGCTTTTCCATCGAGGCCAGGAGAATGAGGTTTTCCGCGCCCGCACGGCGCAGCACCTCGCCGCTGATCGGCTGGTTCCCGCGCCCCAACACGAAGCCCTGCCCGCCGATCACCGAGACAAGAATACTCGCCCCTCTCCCGTCGATCAGGGCCAACAAGCCCGCTTCGTCGAGGTCCTTGCCGACCGATACGCCGTCTCGCACCGCGTCGATGCCCCGCAGGTCGCCCGAAAATCCCAGGGCCGCGCGAATCCGCGCCGTCGTCGTGCCGGGGCCGAGGATATAGAGGCGCCCGGGGGTCATGGTCCGCGCGATGCGCCGGGCGAGAGCGTCCAGCGCCTCGTCCCCGCCGCCCGCGCCACCTGCCTTCGCCGCCTGAGTCAGGCCCCGCGCCACCGGGATGCGGGCGTGGCCGTAGAGGCGC
>JAQCGR010000003.1 GCA_027619995.1 Pseudomonadota bacterium
CCACTGAATTATATGTAAGAAATAGACGAAAGCCGCATCAAATGGTTCGGTTACATGGGAAATGCGGGTGAAGATCGTTTTCATCGCACTCGGCCCGAGCGAAACCCCGGACACGGACGAGCGCTGGATCCGCCTGACCGCTTCGCTCGCCGAATAGCCGCCCCCGCGCTTCCAGAGCGAATACCCGAACGAGAAACGGGCGGAGCCTCGCGGCCCCGCCCGTCGTCTTTAACCAAAGTCGGGTTGGTTAGGCCGCTTCCTTGATCGCTTCCGTCAGGGTGTCGACGATCTGGTCGATTTGGCCCTTGGAGATGATCAGCGGCGGGCTCATGGCCAGGATATCGGCCGTGTAGCGGACCAGGACGCCCTTGTCGTAGCACTTGTTGAAGATGTCGTAGCCGCGCGTGCCCGGCGCATCCTTGCGCGGCTCGAACTGCACGGCGCCCATGATGCCGAAGTCGCGCACATCCACCACGGGGCCGAGATCGGCCATCGAATGCATGGCGTCCTGCCAATAGGACTCCAACTCGGCCGCGCGCTCGAACAATCCCTCGCTCTGATAGACGTCCAGGGTGGCGAGGCCGGCCGCCGCGGCCAGCGGATGGGCCGAATAGGTGTAACCGTGGGTCAGCTCGACCGCATAGGGATTGTCGCCCTGCATGAAGGCGTCATGGATGAACTTGCGGCAGAACACGGCGCCCATCGGCACCGTCGCGTTGCTCAAGCCCTTGGCCGTGGTCATCAGGTCGGGCACGACGCCGAAGCGGTCGCCCGCGAAGGGCCTGCCCAGACGGCCGAAGCCGGTGATGACCTCGTCGAAGATCAGCAGCAAACCATGCTTGTCGCAAATCGCGCGCAGGCGTTCGAGATAGCCCTTGGGCGGCACCAGCACGCCGGCCGAACCGGCCACCGGCTCGACGATCACCGCGGCGATGGTCGAGGCGTCGTGCAGGGCCACGATCTCCTCCAGCTCGTCGGCCAGATGGGCGCCCCATTCGGGTTGGCCGCGGCTGAACGCCATCTTGTCGATATTGTAGGTATGGGGCAGATGATCGACCCCGCCCAGCAACCCGCCATAGAGCTTGCGGTTGGGCGACATGCCGCCGACCGAGATGCCGCCGAAGCCGACCCCGTGATAGCCGCGCGCGCGGCCGATCAGGCGGGTGCGCTGCCCGTCGCCCTTCATCCGGTGATAGGCCAGCGCGATCTTGAGCGCGGTGTCGACCGATTCGGAGCCCGAATTGGTGAAGAAGACATGGTCGAGATCGCCGGGCGCGATGCGCGCCAGACGGGCGGCCAGCTCGAAGGGCGCGGGATGGCCCATCTGGAAGGACGGCGCGTATTCCATGCGCGCCACCTGTTCCTGCACCGCGCGCACGATCGGCTCGCGGCAATGGCCGGCATTGACGCACCAGAGGCCCGCCGTGCCGTCCAGCACCTTGCGACCGTCCTGGGTGGTGTAGTGCATGTCCTTGGCCTCGACCAGAAGCCGGGGCGCCGCCTTGAATTGGCGGTTTGCCGTGAACGGCATCCAAAAGGCCGACAGGTCGTTGGGCATACGGTCGTAAACGGAGTCAGATGCGCTCGCCATGGCAATTCTCCCTCGAATTTGGGCCGGAAACGCGGAACTTGAGCCAGTTTATCACCTGTCGGGGGAGGGGCAAATGCGCTCGCGCCCCAGCGGATAGGGGCGGCGGAGCGCGTGGGCGGGATAGTCTTGGTAAATAAACATGGTTAATTTTAACAGCATTTTGTCAGTTCAAATGCCTGGCATGATTTATGCTTACTTCGACAGATAGAGAAATTCCTGTGGAAAGATAAAATTGTAGAAACCTTTTATTGAGTATGCGTAGGATAGATTGCCATGACGAGCATATCCGCAATCCGGCTTCCCGGAACCCACGCCCCTCGGGCCGCGCATCCTGCCGCCCCCGTCGAGGCCGTCGCCCCCGCGGGATCCAACGATAGCTTCCCACCGCAGCGGGAGTCCGGTGCCGCAAGAACCGAACGGCGCAACCTGCCGGCCGTCATCCGGGCGCCGCGGACGGAGGCGGCTGCGCCGCGCCCGGCCGGCGTTTCGCTACCCTATCTGGCGCAGCATATCGCCCAGGAAATCCTGGGCCCGTCGCGCATGGCCCTCGATCTGCGCTTTCACCACCATCCCGGCCTCGACGCCTATGCCGCCATGCAGATGGCGGAGCCGGAGCTGCCCGCCCAACGTCGCGCCTGGGCCTGAAGTCGATGCCCCGATAGCCGCGGCCTGATAGACTGGCCGTCCTATTGGAGGCTGGCGGCGAGGGCGCGGACATGACCGAAGACAACAAGAGGGGCAAGCCGCCCGCCACCGATCAGCGGGCCATGAACCAGCCGCGCTACACCGGCATTCCGACCTTCATGCGCGCGCCCTATTGCCCGAACCCGGCCGAGCTGGATATCGCCATCGTCGGCGTGCCCTATGACGGTGGCGTGACCAACCGGAGCGGCGCGCGCCACGGGCCACGCGAAATCCGCAACAGCTCCAGCCTCATGCGCGCGATCCACCATGTCAGCCGGATCAATCCCTTCGACATCTGCCGGGTTGGCGATCTGGGCGATATCGAGCTGCCGCATCTGTTCGATATCGCCGCGACGGTGGACGACATCGCCGCCTTCTACGCCGATCTGCACGCAGCCGGCGCCGCGCCGTTGAGCGCAGGGGGCGATCACGCCATCACCTATCCGATCTTCAAGGGAATCGCCGCGCATCGGCCCGTCGGCATGGTCCATATCGACGCCCATACCGATACCTGGGACGAATTCCTGGGCTGCAAATTCATGCATGGCACGCCCTTCCGCCGGGCCGTGGAGGATGGCCTGCTCGACCCCAAACGCACCATCCAGATCGGTATCAGAGGCGCCCAGAATACCGAGGAGGGTTGGCGCTTCTCCCTCGAAAGCGGCATGCGTGTGGTCTGGATGGAGGAATTCACCGAGATGGGGGTCGAGGCGGTGATCGCCGAGGCCCGCCGGGTGGTCGGCGACGGCCCGACCTATGTGTCCTTCGATGTCGACGGGCTCGACCCGGTCTTCGCGCCCGGCACGGGCGCCCCCGAAGTCGGCGGATTGACGACGATCGAAGCCCAACGCCTGATCCGCGGATTGCGCGGCCTGGATATCGTGGGCGGCGATGTGGTCGAGGTCTCGCCGCCCTTCGATCCCAGCGGCAACACGGCCTTGGTCGGCGCCACGATGCTTTACGAAATCCTCTGCATCCTGGCCGAAGCGACTGCCAAGAGGCGCACCCGCGCGACCTAGTTAAGCGGCCGAGTGAAGCGACCTAGTGATGCCGGGGCCGAGTTGCTATCGTCCCGGGCCTTCCGAATTCGCGAACCGAAACGCGAATCGCCACCGAAAAAAACGGACGATCCACCATGGCCGACACCGTCAAATCCCTTCTTCGCGCGCCCGCCGATGCCCCGGCGATCCTGGCCCCGGACAGCCCGGCGCTGAGCCACGGGGCCCTGCGCGCCCATGTCGAGCGCACCGTCGCGCGGCTCAACGAGTTGGGGATCGGACGCAACGACCGGGTTGCCATCGTGCTGCCCAACGGCCCGGAGATGGCCAGCGCCTTTGTCGCCATCGCCGCCGGGGCAACCACCGCGCCGCTCAACCCCGCCTATCGGGACGAGGAATTCGAATTCTATCTCTCCGATCTGGGCGCCAAGGCCCTGGTGCTGGAGGCCGGCGCCGACTCCCCCGCCATCGCGGTGGCCGAACGCCTCGGCGTTCCGATCTTGCGCCTGGAAGCGCGGCGCGATGAAGGCGCGGGGCTGTTCGATCTTCTGGGCGATGCCGGCGGCGCACCGGAATCGGGCGGCATGGCGGAGCCGGACGATATCGCCCTGGTACTGCACACCTCGGGCACGACATCCCGGCCCAAGATCGTGCCCCTGGCCCAGACCAATATCTGCGCAACGGCGCGGCATATCGGTGAAACTCTCGCGCTGAAACCGGCCGACCGCTGCCTCAACATCATGCCGCTGTTCCATATTCACGGCCTGATGTCGGCCGTGCTCTCCAGCCTGGCGGCGGGCGCCAGCGTCTATTGCTCGCCGGGCTTCAACGCCCTCAAATTCTTCTCCTGGATGGAGGAGGCCGGACCGAGCTGGTACACGGCCGTGCCGACCATGCATCAGGCTATCCTCAGCCGGGCCGCGCGCAACCAGGCGACCGTCGACAAGGCGAAGCTGCGGTTCATCCGCTCCTCCTCCTCCTCCCTCGCGCCCCAGGTCATGGCCGAGCTGGAGCAGGTCTTCGGCGCCCCGGTCATCGAATCCTACGGCATGACCGAAGCGGCGCATCAGATGACCTCGAATCCCCTGCCGCCGCGCGAGCGCAAGCCGGGTTCGGTCGGCGTCGCCGCCGGGCCGGAGGTTGCGATCATGGGGAAGGATGGCGCCCTGCTGCCCGCAGAGACCGAGGGCGAGGTCGTGATCCGCGGCCCCAATGTCACCGGGGGCTATGAGAACAACCCCGAAGCCAATGCCGGCGCCTTCACCGACGGCTGGTTCCACACCGGCGACAACGGCGTGATGGACGACGCCGGCTATCTGCGCATCACCGGGCGGATCAAGGAGATCATCAACCGCGGCGGCGAGAAAATCTCGCCCCGCGAGGTCGACGAGATCCTGATGGATCATCCCGCGGTCGCCCAGGCCGTCACCTTCGCCATGCCCCATGACAAGCTGGGCGAAGAGGTCGCCTGCGCCATCGTCCTGCGCGAAGGCGCCACGGCCGAGGAGCGCGAGATCAGGGATTTCGCTGCCACCCGCCTCGCCGATTTCAAGGTGCCGCGCAAGGTTCTGTTCCTCGAGGAAATCCCCAAGGGGGCGACCGGCAAGCTGCAACGCATTGGCCTGGCCAAGCAATTGGGCCTGGCCCCGTGAAGATCTGCGTCTTCGGCGCGGGCGCGATCGGCGGCTATCTGGGCGTCCAGCTTGCCCTGGCCGGGCAAGAGGTCAGCCTGATCGCGCGCGGCCCGCATCTGGCCGCGATGAAGGAAAACGGCCTGGCTCTGCGCATCGACGGCGAGGAGCGGGTGGCCCGCCCGCTCTGCACGGACGATCCGGCCGAAGCCGGGGTGCAGGATTTCGTCATCATCGGCCTCAAGGCCCATTCCGTGCCGGGGGTGGTCGAGGCTATGCAGCCCCTGCTCGGCCCCGACACCGCCATCGTCTCGGCCGTCAACGGCGTGCCCTGGTGGTATTTCCACGAACTGGGCGGCCCCCATGACGACGCGCGACTCGAAGCGGTCGATCCCGGCGACGTGCAATGGAACGGGCTCGGGCCGGAACGCATGATCGGCTGTGTCGTCTATCCCGCCTGCGAGGTGGTCGAGCCGGGCGTGATCGAGCATATCGACGGCGACCGTTTCACACTGGGCGAGCCTTCGGGCGAGAAGACCGAACGGATCGCGCGCATTTCCGGCGCCATAATTGAGGCTGGCCTGAAGGCCCCGGTGCGGCCCAATATCCGCGACGAAATCTGGGTCAAGCTTTGGGGCAACCTGGCCTTCAATCCGCTGAGCGCCCTGACCCATGGGACCCTGGACGTGATCGCCACCGATCCCGGTACCCGCGTCGTGGCCAAGGCCATGATGCTGGAAGCGAAGGCCGTGGGCGAGGCGCTGGGCGTGCGCTTTCGCATCGATATCGAGAAGCGGATCGACGGGGCGGGCGCGGTCGGCGCGCATAAGACCAGCATGTTGCAGGATCTCGAACGCGGGCGGCCGATGGAAATCGACGCCATCGTGACGGCGGTCCAGGAGATGGGCCATCTCGTCGGGATTGAAACGCCGACGATCGACACGATCCTCGCCCTGGTGCGACAACGGGCGCGCATCGCCGGCTGCTACGCCAGCTGACCCGGTAACGCCCGGTAACGCCAACTAACGAAGGAGGACGACCATGGAATTCGACGCCGTCCTCCTTTCTCGCATCCAGTTCGGCTTCACCCTCGCCTTCCATATCCTGTTTCCGACCCTGACCATCGGGCTCGGCCTTCTCCTGGTCTTCGTCGAGGCCCAATGGCTGCGCACGCGGGACGAAGCCTGGCGGACCCTCTGGCGCTTCTGGATCAGGATCTTCGCCCTGGCCTTCGGCATGGGCGTGGTCAGCGGCGTCGTGCTGTCCTTCGAATTCGGCATGAACTTCTCGCGCTTTTCCGCCGCGACGGGCGAAGTGCTGGGCCCCCTGCTCGGCTACGAGGTGATGACCGCTTTCTTCCTCGAGGCCGGCTTCCTGGGAATCATGCTGTTCGGCTGGAAGCTGGTCGGCGACCGCCTCCATTTCATGGCGACCTGCATGGTCGCCGTCGGCACCTCGATCTCGGCCTTCTGGATTCTCGCGGCCAATTCCTGGATGCACACCCCCGCCGGCTTCGAACTGGTCGACGGCGTGTTCAAGCCGGTCGATTGGGTGGCGGTGATCTTCAACCCCTCCTTCCCCTACCGCTTTCTGCATATGACCCTGGCCTCCTGGATGACGGCCTCCTTCGTCATGGCCGGGGTCTGCGCCCTGCTGATCCTGCGCGGCCGGACGGACGAAAGCCTGCGCGAGGGCTTCCGCCTCGCCCTGCTGACGGCGGCCATCGTCTCGCCCGCACAGATCTTCGTCGGCGATATGAGCGGTCTGGCCGTGCGCGAGTACCAGCCGATCAAACTGGCCGCGATCGAAGCCGTCTGGGAGACCGAGGGTGCCGTCCCCTTTCATATCTTCACCTGGCCGGACATGGAGGCCGAGGAGAACCGCTTCTCGATCTCGATCCCCTACGGCGCCAGCCTGATCACGACCCATGACCCGGAGGGCGTGATCCAGGGCCTCAAATCCGTCCCCCCCGAGGACCGGCCCTATGTGCCGCTGGTCTTCTTTTCCTTCCGCATCATGGTCGGGATCGGCTTTGCCCTGCTCGGCCTCGCGATGTGGGGGGTATGGCTGCGACGCAAGGGCCGGCTGTTCGAGGCGAAACTATTCCAGCGGGCCTGTGTCGCGGCGATGCCGCTGGGCTTCGTCGCCACCATCATGGGTTGGATCACGGCGGAGGCCGGGCGCCAGCCCTGGGTCGTCCAGGGCCTGATGCGCACGAAGGACGCGGCCAGCGATCTCGCGCCGGAATCGGTCGCCACCTCTCTCCTGCTGTTCTTCGTCGTCTACAATCTCTTGCTGGGCACCTTCCTGTATTTCCTTTGGCATCTGATCCGGCGCGGACCTGACACCGAGCCCGAGCCGAACCGGGCGCCGGAGGACGAGCAGCCGCGCCTGGCGAGCTGGCACGGCGCGGACGGGAGCTGACGATGGATTTCTCCTTCGACCTGCCTCATCTCCTGCCCTTGATCTGGGCCCTGGTCATCGCCTTCGGCGTCGCGATGTATGTCGTGCTGGACGGCTTCGACCTCGGTATCGGCATTCTCTTTCCCTTCGTGCCGAACGACCGCGACCGGGACCGCATGATGGCCAGCGTGGCACCGGTCTGGGACGGCAACGAGACCTGGCTGGTGCTGGGCGGCGCCTCCCTGTTCGGCGCCTTCCCCCAGGCCTATGCCCAGCTTCTGCCCGCCTTCTATCTTCCGCTCGCCCTGTTCCTCTTCGCCCTGATCTTCCGGGGCATTTCCTTCGAGTTCCGCGCCCGGTCCGAGCGGTCGCCACCGCTGTGGAACGCCGCCTTCGCCTGCGGCTCCACCATCGCGGCCTTTTCCCAGGGCCTGGTCCTGGGCGCCTTCGTCGAAGGCGCGGGCGCCAGCACGGAGGCCTCGACCCCGTTTTCCTGGCTGTCGCCCTTCTCGGTCATGGTCGGGCTGGGCCTGGTCTGCGGCTATGCCCTGCTGGGCGCGACCTGGTTGATCCTCAAGACCGAGGGGTTGCTGCAGGCCTGGTGCGACCGCGCGGCGAAGCGGCTGCTGATCGGTGTGCTGGTCTTCATCGGAATCGTCAGCCTGTGGACGCCCTTTGCCGAGCCAGAGATCGCCGCGCGCTGGTTCTCCTGGCCCCGGATCGCCTATCTCTCGCCCGTGCCGATCCTGACCGGGGTGCTGGCCCTGGCCCTCTGGCGGGCGTTGGCGGCGGGCCGCGAAAGGGCGCCGTTCCTCTACTCCATCGCCCTGATCCTGCTGGCCTATATCGGGTTGGGGGTCAGCCTATGGCCCTATGCCGTGCCGCGCGAAATGACCATCTGGCAGGCGGCGGCCGGCCCCATGACCCAGGGATTCCTACTGATCGGGGTGGCCGTGATGATCCCGCTGATCCTGATCTACACGGCATACACCTACCGGGTTTTCCGGGGTAAGGTGCGCGAAGAAGACACCTATCACTGACGGATCGAATATGATCGACGGCCCTTATGGAATGGCCGGCCTGCCTCGCGCACGCCGCCAGAATCGACGCAGACCTCGCCCCCAGCGGGTGCCCGGCACGGTGAAATCGCCCTGCACCGGCGTCTGCACCCTGGACGAGAGCACCGGCTTCTGCCGCGGCTGTCACCGCAGCCTGGTGGAAATCCGCGACTGGATGATCCTGGACGACGACGACCGCCGCGCGATCATGGCCAAGGTCGTCGTGCGCCGGGGCGTGGTGCCGGAATAAGACCCCGGCTCCCAAACTCTTCTCGGTCGACGATCAGTATTCCGCTGGTGTGACGTCCGGTCGGAGGCAGTAGGCTTCCGGCAGAAAAATCCGAACAGCTACAGGAGAGGGATATGAGCGATCAGCGCGTCGCCATCGTCACCGCCGCCGGCAAGGGGATCGGCGCGGCCTGCGCCAAGGGCCTGGACGACTCCGGGCACAAAGTCGTTCTCATGTCGATTTCGGGCGGCGCTATCGGCCTGGCCGAGGAACTCGGCGGGGTCGGCATGAAGGGCTCCGTCCTCGAAACCAAGGATCTGGAAGCCCTGGTCAAACTGGCCATGGATACCTATGGCCGCATCGACAGCGTGGTCGTGAACACCGGCCATGGTGAGGGCACCACGGAATACACTTACGGATCGGGCTATCACGCCGACGATACGGTCGAGCGCAAGCTGCTCGATATCGATGACGAGGCTTGGCATGGCGGCCTCGACCTCTATGTCATGGCCACGATTCGCATGGCCCGTCTGGTGACGCCGATCATGCAGAAGCAGGGCGGCGGCGTGTTCCTCAACATCTCGTCCTTCGGCGCGACCGAGGCGCGGGCCGCCTCGCCCATGAGCATCCTGCGCGGCGGGTTGCACGGCTTCGCCAAGCTCTATGCCGACCAATACGCCCGCGACAATATCCGCATGAACAACCTGCTGCCCGGCTTCATGATGAATGTCGAGTTGAGCGAGAAGGCCGCCAACGGCATTCCCCTGGGCCGCAGCGCCACCGAGCGCGAATTGTGCGGCACGGTCGCCTATCTCTGCTCGCCCGAGGCCGGCTACGTCACGGGCCAGAACATCCTGATGGACGGCGGCGGCAACCGCGCCATTCCGCACTGATCTGCTACGAGCCTGTTTCCCCTCACCTTCCCACCGCTTCCTCTCCCCGAGGAGAGGGGTTCTTGCTCCCTCTCCCATCGGGAGAGATCTGGGGTGAGGGGAGAAAAAGCCTTTTCGGCTATCCCGCCTTGGCGCGGAAGGCCGGCGCGGCGAGGGCACCGAGGGTCACCGGCTTGAAGGGCGGGCGCGGGCGATATGCCGGCACTTCGGCATCGTCCAGCCCCCGAGTCTCGGCAATCAGGGCCGAAACGGTGGGGGCGCACAGCCGCCCCTGGCATGGCCCCATCCCGCAGCGAGTATAGGCCTTGGCCTGGGTCAGGCCGAGCGCGCCCATGCGTGCCGCCTGGCGCACCTGGCCCGCCGTCACCTCTTCGCAGCGGCAGACGATGGTGTCGTCCGCGGCAGGCACCCGCTGGCTCCGGGCGGGCCGGTAGAGACGATCGAGAAAAGCCCGCGCGCCCGCGACAGATTTCAAGGCGCCGCGCGCCTCGGCGACGCCGGCCTGATCCAACCCGTCCTTGCCCAGAGCCATCGCCGCCCCATGGGCGGCCAGCAGGCCCAGATGTTCCGCCGCCTCCGCGCCCCAGATGCCCGCACCGTCGCCGGCGACCGAGAAGCCCGGCTTGTCGGCCCGGCCCCAATCGTCGAGCCGCGGCTGCCACCATTGCTGGATGTCGTTCCAGCCATGCTCCAGCCCCAGGGCGAGGGAGATATGGGTGTTCGGAATGACCCCTTCATGCAACAGGACGAGGGGCGTCTGGATGGTCTGGCGCCGTCCGCCTTTTTGGAAGGTCACGGCCTCGGCTGCGCCTTCGCCTTCGATGCGCACATCGGTCACGCCGCGAATGCGCCGCACCCGGGCGGATCGCAGATCGCGCAGCCAGCGCCGGCCCTTGGCCAGGAGACGGCCCTGGCTCAGCATGCCCGACGCATGGGGCAGCGCAGACCAGAGATTCGACCGCGGCACGGTTTCCAGAATCGCGCCGATCTGCGCCCCGGCCTTCAGATACTGCCAGGCGACGAGATAGAGCAGCGGGCCGCCGCCGACGAGCACCGCCGGCTGGTCGGGCACATAGCCGCCGGTCTTGAGCAGAATCTGCGCCGCGCCCACGGTCATCACCCCGGGCAGGGTCCAGCCGGGCACCGGAACGGGCCGCTCGATCGCGCCCGTGGCGAGCAGGACATGGCGCGCCTGCACCTCGGCGGAACGTCCGTCGCGCAGAAAGGCGATCTCGCCCCCTGCCATCACGTCCCAGACCGTCGCGCCCGGGCGATAGTCGATATCGGCGGCGCGGAATTTTTCGATCAGCTCCATGCCATGGGCGTAATCCTCGCCCAGAGCCTCCAGCACCTCCGGAGTCGGCTGGGCCGGGTTGCGGTAGATCTGGCCGCCGGGCCGGGGCTGTTCGTCGAGCAGGCCGACCTTGAGTCCGAGACGCGTGGCGGCCATGGCCGCCGACATGCCGGCCGGGCCCGCGCCGATCACCGCCAGATCCCAATTGGCGCTCATCCGCCGATCCTCCGTGCGCCGACCTGGCGTTCGATCCGCATGCCGTCGCGAATCTCCGTCATGCAGGCCTGCCGGTTGGGCGCGCCGTCGATCATGACCAGGCAATCGAAGCAGACGCCCATCATGCAATAGGGGCCGCGCGGCGCACCGGTTATCGGCGTTGTCCGTCCCGTGGCTTCGCCGGCCGCGACCAGAGCCGCCGCCGCCGTTTCGCCCCGGGGCAGAGTCACGGGCTTGCCGCCGACGGTCACCGTGACCGTCTCGACCGGGCTGGCAGTCTCGAGCCTACGAAACATGGAACCGCTCCGGCCCCAGCTTGGCGATCGCCTCAGGCCTGTCGGCGCCCATCAGCCAGCCGCCCAGCTCGTTGGCATGGGCCGCAGCCAGGGTCACGCCGCTATGGCAGATCGTGGCGAAGGCGCCGGGACATTCCTCGGAGGCGGCATAGATCGGCAGGCCGTCCGGCGACAGCACCCGCAGGGCCGCCCAGGCGCGCACCACCGGCACATCGCGCAGGATCGGAAAGGCCGTGACGGCGCGGGCTGCGATATCGGAGATCACGCTGGTATCCGTGGAAGTGTCGAACCCGACATCTTCCTTGGAATCACCCATGATGATCGAGCCTTCGACGGTCTGGCGCATGTTCTGGGTCGGCAGGCGCATGAAGGGGGCGACCCTTTCGGTCACCAGGATCTCGCCGCGCTGGGGATTGAGGGGAATTTCCATCCCGACCTGACGCGCGAGGCCCGGCGTCATATTGCCCGCCGCGATGACGACGCGCGGCGCCTCATAGGTGCCGTGGCGGGTCTCCACCCGGAAGATGCCGTCCCTATGCGCGATCGAGGCGACGGCATGATCCGGGCGGTAGACACCGCCCAGCTTGTCGAAACCTTGATGCACCGCGCGCAGCGTGAAAAGCGGATTGGCAGTGCCATCATAGGGCGTGAAGGACGCGCCATAGACCGAATCGCCGGCTTCGGGCACCAGTTCGCGCAATTCCTGCAGGCGCAGCATCTTGTATTCGAAGCCGCGATTGCCGGCGTCGCGCCGATGGCGCTCCATCAGGGACCGGCGATCGAGGAATTCCGACTCGCTCAGGCACAGAGTCAGGCCGCCGTTGTTTTCGTGATGGGTGTCGACGCCCGTCCGGGCCTTCAACTCCGCCGCGAAATCGGCCCAACGCTCCTGGCTGTTGCGGGTCCAATGGGTGTAATGGGGCGCCCCGTCGCCCTTGCTCTGCACCCAGACCAGGCCGAAATTGCCGCGCGTCGCGCGGAACGCGCGGTCGCCTTCGTCCAGCAGCATGACCCGCGAGGCATGGCGGGTCAGCCCATAGGCAATGGCCGAGCCGACGAGCCCGCCGCCGACCACGATGATGTCTGCCTGTCTGTCGCGTATGTCTGTCATGCGTGGTGGCGGAGAGTAGGCGAGAGCGCAGCCGTTGAACAGCATCCAGACACATGTCTAACTTGGCGCATGTTTTTCAGGCCGGTGAGAGAGGGAACGCCGCCATGACTCTGCCCCAGGATCTGCTAGATCCCAAACATTACGCTGCCGCCCGACGCCCGGTGGAGGAAGCCTCCACCCTGCCGCCCTGGGCCTATTATTCGCCCCGTTTCTATGAGGCGGAGCGCGAGCGCATCTTCTTGCGCGCCTGGAATTTCGTCGGCCATTGGGATCGCATTCCCAATCCGGGCGATTACGCCGCCTTCGATCTGGCCGGCATTCCCCTGATCCTGGTACGCGGGCGCGACGGCAAGCCGCGCGCCTTCGCCAATTCCTGCCGCCATCGCGGGGCCGAACTGGTCCAGGGCGAGGGCAAGTGCAACGGTTTCGCCTGCCCCTATCACGGCTGGGCCTACGGCCTGGACGGCGCCCTGCGCGGCGCGCCCGGGATGGAGCGCACGGCCGGTTTCGACAAGGCCGATTGGGGGCTCAAGCCGATCCGGCTGGAGACCATGGGCGCCTATATGTTCATCAATTTCGATGCCGATGCCGCGCCCCTCTCGGATTGGTTCGGCGATCTGCCGGAGCTGTTGGGCCCCTATGCCCTGGAGGACACGGTGCTGGCCCGGCGCACGGAATACGACGTGGCCTGCAACTGGAAGGTCTATGTCGAAAATTTCATGGACTACTACCACACGCCGACGGTCCATAAGACGTCACTCGCCGCCACCGACCTCTCGGCCTATCACCAGAATCCGCCGGACACCTGGGTCGGCAAGGGCGAGTACCTGACCCTCTATGCCGTGCACAAGGGCAGCGCGGCTTTGCTCAAGGGCGCGAAGGGCTTTCCCGACAGGACGACCCTGACCGGCCCCTCGGCCATCGGCTCGACCTATGTCTGCGGCTTTCCCAACGCCCTGATGGCGAATACCAAGGATTGCTCCTGGTATGTCGAGATCCACCCGACCGGCCCTACCACGATGCGCCTGGCCCTGGGCGCGGTCTTCCCGAAGGAGACTGCGGAGCGGCCGGATTTCGACGAGGTGGTGCAACAGTATTTCAAGCGGCTGGACGTAGGGGTCGCCGAGGACAACGCGATCAACGAAGTGCAGCAGCGCGGCGTCTCCTCTCCCCTGGCCGAAGCCGGCCGGGTCTCGATCATGGAGACGGCCAGCCATCTCCACCGCAACTGGGTGCTCGACCGGGTGATCGGGAACTAGGGCCGCATTCACACCCAAGCAAAGCATAACAAGGAGGCACCATCGTGGCCGGCCGCATCGAAGCGCGCTTGAAGGAATTGGGCATCACCCTGCCGCCGCCGGCCCGGGCGCTCGGCAGCTATGTCCCCTATGTCCGAACCGGCAACCAAGTCTGGATTACCCAGGGCCCCATCCTGGGCGAAGAGCTGCATTTCGAAGGCAAGCTGGGCCGGGAATTCGGCGTCGAGGAAGGTCAGGCCTGCGCGCGAATGGTGATGCTCAACATCATCACCTGCCTCCGGCAGGCCTGCGGCGGCGATCTCGACCGGGTCGTGCGCGCCATCCGCTGCGTCGGCGTGATGAATGCGACGGAAGATTTCACCCAGCATAGCCAGGTGATGAACGGCGCCTCCGACCTGCTGGTCGAGATTTTCGGCGAAAAGGGCCGCCACGCCCGCCTGGCCTATGGCTGTTCCTCGCTGCCAGCCGATCTCGCCGTCGATATCGAGGCGATTTTCGAGGTCGAAACATAGGCCTGTTGCGGCGCCGACCGTTGACCGGCGCGCCCGACAGGTTTAGCCATTAGGGGACGTTTCCGCTTCTGGTTGCCGAGGGAGAAAAACCATGGGCTCCGTGACTGCCATGACCATCGACCGTTCGATGAAGGGTCGCGTCAGCGACGCCGAATGGGAAACACGCGTGAATCTGGCCGCCTGCTATCGGCTGCTGGCCCATCACGAGATGACCGACAACACGGCCACCCATATCTCGGCGCGGGTCCCGGACGAGCAGGACACCTTCCTGCTCAATCCATATGGTCTTCTATTCGACGAGATCACGGCCTCGTCCCTGGTCAAGATCAACCACAAGGGCGAAATCGTCGACGGCTCGACCTTCCCCTATAACGAAGCCGGCTTCTGCATCCATTCCGGCGTACTCTCGGGCCGACCCGAGATCAACAGCGTGCTGCACACCCATTCCAACGCGGGCATGGCGGTGGCGGCGCAGAAATGCGGATTGCTGCCGCTCTCCCAGACGGCACTGCGCTTCTACAACAACACCGCCTATCACGATTACGAGGGCATCGCCGACGATCTCGACGAGCAGCGTCGCCTGCAGCGGGATCTGGGCGACAACTACGTCATGATCCTCAAGCATCACGGCCTGCTGACAGTCGGTCGCAGCGTGGCCGAGGCATTCCTGATGGTCTGGGACCTGGAAAAAGCCTGCCAGTCGCAGATCTGGGCCATGGCCGGCGGCATGGAAAATGTCGATATCCCGCCCGAAGAGGTCTGCCAGCGCACGGCCGACCAGTACAAGCGCTACTACGGCAACAAGCCGGCGGGCGAGGCGGCATGGCCCGCGCATCTCCGCATGCTCGACCGGATGGACCCCAGCTACCGAGATTGATCAAAGGACGGCCGCCACACGGCGGCCGTCCGGTTTCGGGAAGCGCCCGGCTTCAAGGAGCGAGTTATGGAATACCGACGGCTCGGCAATAGCGGCCTTCGGGTCTCGCCCATTTGCCTTGGCACCATGATGTTCGGCCTGCGCACGACGCCGGCGGTGGCCGGGCGCATCATGGACAAGGCCCGGTCCGCGGGGATCAATTTCCTCGACACCGCCGATGTCTATTCCAAGGGCAAATCGGAAGAGATTCTCGGCCGACTGATCGCCAAGGACCGTGACGACTGGGTCCTCGCGACCAAGGTCGCCGCCAATTGGTCCGCCCGGCCGAATGAATCCGGCTCCGGCCGAAAATGGGTCGAGCGCGCGCTGGAAGCCAGCCTCAAACGACTCAAGACCGACTACATCGACCTCTACTATCTGCACAAGGACGATTCTGGCACGCCGATGGAGGAGACGGTGGCGGTCATGGCCGATGCCATCCGGGCCGGCAAGATCCGCTATTGGGGCCTCAGCAATTTTGCGAGCTGGCGCGTGGCGCAGGCCTGCGAGACGGCGGACCGGCTGGGCGCGCCCCGGCCGATCGCGAGCCAACCCTATTACAACGCCATGAACCGCATGCCCGAGGCCGAGCATCTGCCGGCCTGCGCCTCCTACGGTTTGGGGGTCGTGCCGTATAGCCCGGTGGCGCGCGGCGTATTGACCGGCAAGTACCCGGTCGATGGCCCGCCGCCCAAGGGCACCCGCGCCGGCCATGCCGACAAGCGCATGATGGAGGCGGAATACCGCCGCGAATCCCTGGAAATCGCGCAGATCGTCGTCGCCCATGCCGAGCGGCGCGGCATGACCCCGGTCCAATACGCGACCCTCTGGGTGCTCAACAACCGCCTCATAACCTCGGTGATCGCCGGGCCACGCACCACGGCGCAATGGACCGAATATCTACGCGCCCTGGACCAGGAATTCACCGCCGAGGACGAGGCGCTGATCGATTCCCTGGTCCCGTCGGGCCACCCGTCGACCCCCGGCTATACCGATCCAAACAATCCGGTCATCGGGCGCGCGGTAAGGACGGGTTAGTCCCCCTCAGCCGCTCACCCCGTGCCGATGCGCGATGATGGCGAGGTAGTCGTTCACCTCCTTGTCGATCCGCGCTTCGTCCCAACCCAGGATATCCGAAACCGAATCGGCCGCGACCCGCGCGCCCTCGCGCGCCATGGTCTCGGTCCAGCCCGCGCCGACCCGGCGGAACAGCAGGTCTTCCAGGGTCACCGGCTGTTCGTGTTCGGCCGCATGGCGCAGATCGGCGATGCGCACACCATCCCAATGGTTCAGCAGGGTCGGCGAATCGAGCGCTTCGGGATAGGGCTTGGCGTCGTAGGAAATCTGCTGCGCCGTGCCCGAGGGCCGGATCTTGCCCTTGACCGCCTCCGAGAGCTGCTTGCCGGCCAGCCGGTGGGATTGGATCGGCGATGAGGTCATGTTGAAGACATTGGGCATGCCCTCGGCCGTGAGATCGTGGATGCGGTGGCCGCGCAGGCCCATCGGCTCGTCCGCCGAATAGGTCAGCGGCCGCACCCCGGCCCAGCTGAAGCAGACATCCTCGCGCTTGACCCCCGCGCCCGGGATCAGGTCGTTGACCTCGTTGACCAGGAAGCGGATTTCGTCCTCCTCGGCGCGGATATCGTCGATATCCCCCTCATAGGCCACGTCGGTCGGCCCGGCGTAATGCATGCCGCGCCAGGGAATGACGTAGAAGGGCTCGCGCGTCGTCGTATGGGTGCAGATCGCCAAGCCGTCGCATTCGGGCGGCAGGCGAAACATGATGTGAATGCCCTTGGTGCCCATGATGCGCCGGCCCACGGTTTCCGATCCCAACTTGTTGACCCGATCGGTCCAGATGCCGGTGGTGTTGAGCACGGATTTGGCCACGACCTTGGCGGTGCCGCCGCCGAAGCCGTCCTCCAGCCCGATGCGCCAGAGATCGCCGTCGTGCTTCAACTCGGTCACGACCGTGTGGTTGCGCGCGATGGCGCCCATGCGCTGGGCGTCGAGGATCGTGTCCATGACGATCCGCTCGGGCCATTCGTAGCGGAATTCCTTCCAGCTATGGACCGAGAGCAGATCCTCGGGCCGGCGCAGCCATTTGAGCAGGGGCTGGCGCAGAGCCTCGGCTCCCGACAAGCGGTCGATCTCCATCGGGATACCGCCCTTGGGGCCGACCGCCTCGACCAGGCGCATGCCGGCCGAGACCTGCCAGGGCTTGTAGAAATCGCCTTTCCAGACCGGGAAATGGAAGCGGAAGCCGAACAGCCGTTGGGCCATGGTCGTGCCGATCTGGGTGCGCACGTTCATCGCGTCGCGCGCACGGCCCAGATTCTTGAGGAAGGTGCCGGGCTTGAGCAGCGGTTCCCAGACCGAGGGCTGGCGATAGCCCAACCCCTCGCCGGGCTCGATGAAGCGCAACCCGCAATGGAGCAAGCGGCTGGAGCGGCTGGAAGAACCGGTGGCGAAATCGTTCTTGTCGACGATCAGGACCGAATAGCCCTCCGCCGCCAGATGATGGGCGCCACTGGTGCCGTTGACCCCTGCGCCGACGACGACCACGTCAAATTCGCGGCCGTCGAGTTCCGAAAGCGGTTGGCGCGCCATGTCAGTTTCCCTCCCCAAGGACGGCGCGGCGACCATCGTAAAGGCCACCCTCGCCCACGCGATGTTGCTGCATCAAGTAGTCGTGATAACGCTTCACTTCCTGGTCGATCCGGGCCTGGTCCCAGCCCAATTCCTTGGCCGCCTCTTCCGCCGCCTTGCGCGCGGCCGTATGGGCCATGGTGGCCGTCCAACCGGTGTTGACGCGGCGATGCAGCAGATCGATCAGGCCGGTCACATGCTCATGCGCCGCGGCGTGGCGCAGATCGGCCAGCTTGATCTCCTTGTAGTCGTCACTCAGCGGCGGCGAGTTCTGGTTCTCCGGGAAGCTGCGCGCGTCATAGGAGATGGCCTGCGCCGAGCCCGAGGGTTTGATGCGCGCGGCCACGGCATCGGTCAGTTCCCGGCCGGCCGAGCGATGGGTCATGATCGGGCCGGCCGTCATCGCCAGCACGCCGGGCATTCCGTCCTTGGCGAGATCGTGAATCTCGCGCCGCCGCGCGCCCTTGGGCAGGGCCGGATCGTAGGTCAGTGGCCGCACCCCGGCCCAGGCGAACAGCACATCGCCGCGGCGGAAACCGAGACCCGGCATCAGGTGATTGACCTCCCCGATCAGCCAGTCGATGTCCTCGTCCAGCGGGCGGATGCCGTCGATATCGCCTTCGTAGAGGGTTTCCGTCGGGCCGAAATAATGCAGATCGTTCCAGGGCAGGCAGTAGAGATGCTCGTTCTCGCGGTTGGTGCCCATGACGGCGCGACCGCGGCATTCCTCGGGCAGACGCACCATGAGATGGACGCCCTTGGTGCCGGTGATCTTGCGACCCGCGCCGGCCCCGGCCATGGCATTCACTTTGTCGATCCAGATACCCGCCATGTTCAACACCGTGCGGGCGCGCACCACCGCCTCACCGGCCTCGCCCAAGGCATCCGACAGGGTCAAGGGCCCAGCGACCGTCGCCCTCGCGCGCCATGCCCGTGACCGGGGTGTAGTTGCGCACGACCGCGCCCATGCGCTCGGCGTCCAGCACCGCGTCGATGCCGACCCGCTCGGGCCATTGGAACTGGTACTCGCGGAACAGGGCGGCGGCGGTCAGGTCTTCGGGATTGCGCAGCCATTTTACCAGCGGCAGCTTAGTCGCCGTCGTGCCCGGCACCATTTCGAAATCCAGCGGAATATCGCCCGGCCCCAGCATTTCGAGCAGCTTGAAGGCCAGGCGCACCTGCCAGGGCTTGAAGGCATCGGTCTTGTAGATCGGAAAGCAGAAGGTCAGTTTCCGCGCCCGCTCGGGCGTCGTGTTGACGAACTGACTGCGCGTCGTCATCGCCTGTTTGGCCATCGACAGGGCCGTCGCCAATTGACTGGGATGGCGCGCGAATTCCCACATGGAATCGCCCGGGGCGGGATAGCGGATACCGCCGCTCAATATGCGAGTCGACCGGCTGCTGGAGCCCGAGGCGTAATCGCCCTTGTCGACCAGCAACACGGTATAGCCGGCCGCCGCCAGATGCTGCGCGGCACTGGCCCCGTTCAGCCCCGCCCCGATCACGGCGACATCGAACGCCTGCCCGTCCAGGTTTTCGAGTTTGGATCGCGGCATATTCTCTCCCCCAAGTTGCCGATTCCGGAAGAGCCTAGCCTCTTGTCGTGGGCCTTACCATTGCCCCGATACCCCTGCTTGGGCAAGTTAGGCGAAGGGCTGAACCCGGCTGAAAGCGAGACTTCAAATTCGAGACATGAAGAACAAGGCAATGGACGAGGAACATGCGGTTCTTTTCGCCAACGAGGCCTTCTACCAAGCCTTCACCGAAGGCGATGTCGCGGGCATGGACGAGATCTGGGCGCGCGATGCCGAGATATTCTGCATTCATCCCGGCTGGGCACCGCTTTCCGGGCGGGACGAGGTCATGCAAAGCTGGCGCGCGATCCTCGAAAATCCGAATGCGCCCAGCGTCGAGTTTTCCGACGCCAGGGTTTCGGTCGAGGGCATTTTGGCCTTTGTCGTCGGGTATGAATCCGTCGGCGAAGGGCACCTGGCGGCGACCAATATCTTCACCCGCGAGAACGGTTTGTGGAAAATGGTCCACCACAATACCGGCCCGACCAGCGGGGTGCCGAAGGGCGCCGAGCGGCCCAAGGCCGTCCGCCGGCCCCAGACGATGCATTAGCCGACGGGCGAGAGGACAGTCGATGACCAGACCAGCGTGGGATTCGGTGTCGAACGCAGCAATCGTGGGCACCGGCACGATCGGCGCGAGTTGGTCCGCCTATTTTCTCGCGCGCGGCATGACCGTCACCGCCTTCGATCCGATGGCGGGCGCGGAAGCCCGCACCCGAGCCTTCGTCGCCCGCGCCTGGCCGGACCTCGAAGCCCTCGGCCTGGTGCGGACCGGGGCGAGGCAGGACGCGCTGCGCTTCGCCCCCACCCTGGAAGACGCGGTCGCGGAAGCCGAATTCATCCAGGAGAACGGCCCGGAAGACCAGGCCAAGAAGGGCGCCCTGTTCGCGGCGATCGATGCGGCCTGTCCGCCGGAGACGATCATCGCCTCCTCGACTTCGGCCCTGGTCATGACGCCGATCCAGGCCCACTGCGCGCGGCCCGGGCGCTGCGTCAACGCCCATCCATTCAATCCCCCCCATTTGATGCCCCTGGTCGAAGTCTCGGGCGGCGACCGGACGGAGGAGGAGGCGATCGCCTGGGCGATGGACTTCTATGCCGCGATCGGCCGGACGCCCGTCCGCCTCAACCGCGAGGTTTACGGCCATATCGCCAACCGCCTGCAATACGCGCTCTACAACGAGGCGGTGCGTATCGTCCTCGATGGCATCGCCAATGTGGCGGATGTAGATGCGGCGGTGCGCAACGGGCCGGGCCTGCGTTGGGGCATCCAGGGGCCCTTCCTGAATTATCACCTCGCCGGCGGCGAAGGCGGGCTCAAGCGTTTCTATGAGATTTTCGAAGGGCGCGATCGCGGCAACACCGACCGTATCGCCCGCCAGACCCTGACCGAAGAGCAGAAGCAGCTGCTGTCGGACGGCATCGCCGAGATGCTGGACGGCGACGACGAGTTCGCCGAGCTCACCGCCCGGCGCGACCGCCGCCTCGTCGAACTGCTGCGCCTGCGCGCAAGGATGGACGCCGGCGAGCTCTAGACCCGGGCTTCACAAGGCCGATACGCCGTTTCGGCACCTCGAAACAGGACTTCCTGGGTGCGCAGCGGCGGAGTAGCTTGCCCGCCATGACCTACGAACAGATCGTCGTTTTCGCCCTCCTCCCCACCATCTTCGCCCTCTTCGTCTGGGGGCGGTGGCGCCATGATGTCGTGGCCTTCGTCACCCTGATCGCGGCCGTGGTCCTGGGGGTGGTGCCGGGCGAAGCGGCTTTCTCCGGCTTCGGCCATCCGGCGACGATCACCGTCGCCGCCGTCCTCATCATCAGCCGCGGGTTGTCGAACGCGGGGGCGGTCGACTATTTCGCCCGGCTCGTCCGCCCCGCGACCGGTTCGACCGTCGGCCATATCGCCGTCCTGTCGGGCGCGGCGGCGATCCTCAGCGGCTTCATCAACAATGTCGGCGCGGTGGCCCTGTTCATGCCCGTCGCCATGGCGACCGCGGCCAAGGCCAAGCGGGCCGCGGCCGTCCTGCTGATGCCCCTGTCCTTCGGCTCGATCCTCGGCGGGATGGTAACTCTGATCGGCACGCCGCCGAACATTATCGTCGCGGCCTATCGCGGCGAGGCCCTGGGGAAGCCCTTTGGACTGTTCGATTTCACGCCGGTAGGCCTGCCTCTGGCGATCGCGGGCGTGGCCTTCGTCGCACTGATCGGATGGCGCCTGTTGCCGGCCTCGCGCCGCGCCGCGCGCTCGCCCGCCGAAATGATCGATATCGAGAACTACGTCGCCGAAACGCGGGTGCCGGAGGAGTCGAAAATTGTCGGCAAGTCGGTGGCGGAACTCGACGAAGTGACGCGCGAAAATGATGCCCTGATCGTCGGCGTGATCCGGGGCGAGAAACGTATCCTGGCGGTCTGGCGCGAACGCATCCGGGCCAACGACATGCTGCTGATCGAAGCCTCGCCCGAAGCGCTCGGTACCCTGGTCAAGGAATTGGGCCTGAAGCTGGTCGAGGATGCGGTGGAGGCTACGGAAGAGGACGGCGGCAAACCGAAGCCCAGCCGGGTCAGCATCGGATCGGACGACGTTTCGGTGGTCGAGGCGGTGGTCACGCCCGGTTCGCGCCTCGTCAACCGTCCGGCCGGCGCGGTGCATTTCCGCAGCCGCTACGGCATCAACCTTCTTGCGGTGGCGCGTTCGGGCCGACCCTTTCGCGATAGCCTGGCTTCGTTCGAGTTTCAGACCGGCGACGTGCTGCTGCTCCAGGGCGACCGCGACAGGTTGCCCGAGATTGTCGCCCAGCTCGGCTGCCTGCCCCTGGCCGAACGCGCCCTGCCGATCGGGCGCCGCAATGCCACCGTCTTCGCCTTGAGCGTCTTCCTCGGCGCCATCCTGCTCGCTGCCTTCGGCATCTTGGACTTCCCTATCGCCCTGGCCGGCGCGGCCGCCCTGATGGTGGTCGCCAATGTCGTGCCGCCGCGCGAACTCTACGAAAGCATCGACTGGCCCGTGATCGTCCTGTTGGGCGCAATGATCCCGATCGGCGGCGCTCTGGAGACCAGCGGGGTGACGGAACTGCTGGCCGGCTGGATTACCGGTCTGGCCGCCGGCACCTCGATCATCTTTGTCCTGGGCCTGCTATTCGTCGTCACGATGACCCTGTCGGATGTCATGAACAACGCGGCGACGGCGGTGATTGCGGCGCCCCTCGCGGTCGCCATCGCCAATGGGCTGGGAGTCAGCCCGGATCCCTTCCTGATGGCCGTCGCGGTCGGTGCGTCCTGCGCCTTTCTGACCCCGATCGGGCACCAGAACAACACCCTGGTCATGGGCCCCGGCGGCTACCGGTTCGGCGATTACTGGCGCATGGGTCTGCCTCTGGAGGTGATGATCGTCGCCCTCGGCCTGCCTCTGATACTCTGGGCCTGGCCGCTCTAGGCCTGGGGTTCACGACGAAGCGGGACGGATCGGAAGGAACGCGCGATGACAGGCGAGACGATCGGCAGAATCCTGGAAATCCGGCGCTATCCGGTGAAATCGCTGGGCGGGGAATCGATGGCCGCGGCTTCCCTGCTGCCGGGCGACGGTATCGCCGGCGACCGCGCCTTCGTCCTTCATGCCCCTGAAACCGGCGCCATCGTGCAGGCCTCGCGCCCCAGGGACTGGCCGGGGGCGATGGATGTCTCGGCGGCCTATATCGCCGGCGATGCCGGGGCCATCCGCTACACCCTGCCCGACGGCACAGAGGTCGCCAGCACCGATCCGGCGGCGGCGGATCTGCTGGCGAAGGCCTTGGGACGGCCTGTGACCCTCGTCGAATCGGCGGAGGTCGGCCGGATCAAGGATGGCGACGTGCATCTTCTGACCACGGCCAGCCTGGCCGCGATGGCGGCGCTTCACCCGGAGGGCCGATTCGAGACGCGCCGTTTTCGCCCGAGCCTGGTGATCGAATCGCCCGCGGGCGCGCAAGGCTTCGTCGAGAACGATTGGGTCGGCCGCCGGCTGCGCATCGGCGACGCCATCATGCGGGTCTCCGACCGGACCGTGCGCTGCGTGCTGCCGACCCTGGCCCAGGGCGATCTGCCCAAGGATCCGGACATTCTGCGCACGGTGGTCAAGAATAACGGCGGCGATGCCGGCATCTACGCCATGATCGAAACGCCGGGCCGGATTCGGGTGGGCGACGATCTGCTGTTGGAAGACGCCGCTGGCTAGTCGCCCGTCGCGCCCAGGGCGACCTTGTCGCCCGCGATCATGAACACGACCGTGCCGTCGGACGCCTTGTAGGTCCATTTCTCGATCGGCCCCAGCTTGTCGATGCTGTCGGGGTCGCCGAGCTTGTCGCGCAGCGCGGCGCTGGTCTCGACCCCGCGCGCCTTTTCGACGATCTCGGTCTTGTCGGGATCGCCGCAAGCGACCAGCAAGGTGGCCGCGAAGAGAAGCGCGAGAATGGTGCGCAGGGCCGTCATGGGCGGGTTCCTTCCCGTATCTCGATCTATTCCAGGGTTTCGAACAGGCGCAGCAGCAGCCGCGCGCGCGGTTCGAGCGAAGAATACAGCATGTGTTCGTAATCCGTATGGGCGCCGTGGCCGTCCACACCGAGGCCGTCCAAGGTCGGGATGCCCAAAGCGGCGGTGAAATTCGCGTCGCTGCACCCGCCCGTCATGGGCACATCCTCCAATTCGAAGCCAAGTTCCGCCGCCAGACCCTTGGCATGATCGAACAGCGCGGCGATGCCGTCGTCCTTGAGATAGGCCTGGCGCGAGACGCCGCCTTCGACGGTCACCTTCACATCCGGATCGACCGGTGTCAGCCCATGCACCCGCGCCACCATCTCGTCCATGGTGGCGGGGTCGGGGCAGCGCATATCGACCAGAACCTCGCAATGCTGGGGCACCACGTTGCGCCCCGTGCCGCCCTTGATGGTGCCGACGCTCAGGGTCACGCCGCGCGCGTAGTCGGTCATGCCCTCGACGGCCAGAATCTGGTGCGCCATTTCCTTGATCGCATTGCGACCGTCCTGATGGCGCAGCCCGGCATGGGCCGGCCGGCCCTCGGTCCGGATGGTGAATTCGGCATTGCCCTTGCGCGAGGTGACGATCTTGCCGCCGTCACGGGCGGGCTCGGTCACCAGCACGTATTTGTTCTTCTTGGCCTCGGCCTCGATCGTGGCGCGCGAAGTCGGGCTGCCCACCTCCTCCTCCGGCACGAAGAGGAAGGTGATCGGCAGCTTGGTCGTCTTGCCCTCGCGGATGAGATGGCGGAAGGCGTAATAGGCGAGATAGGCCCCGCCCTTCATGTCGTAGATGCCCGGGCCGTAGACCTCATCGCCCTTGCGTTCGAAGGGCAGGGTTTCGAGCGTGCCGATCGGATGCACGGTGTCGAGATGGCTGAGGACCATGATCCCCGGCCCGTCACCGCCCCAGGGGCTGCGCGCGATCAGGATATCGCCGAAGCCGTCGCGCCCCGGCATCCGCTTGATTCCCGCACCAATATCCCGCATCTCGCCCTCGGTCTGATCGACCATGCGGTTGACGGCCGCACCGTCATTCGACGGGCTTTCGATTTCGATCCAGCGGCGAATGCCTTCCAGGATTTCGGCGGCGTCGATGCGCGGCGCGTTGCGGCCTTCGGTCATGCGGTCCTCTCTCGGGTTGGTGGGCGGGGCCGAGCCCTCATGGCCAGAAATATTCCGCCCAGGACCAGCAGGGCGCCGGCCCCATGGTACCAGGCGACGGTCTCGCCCAGGAATAGCACGGCCATCGTGCTGCCGAACAAGGGGAGGAGCGGGAAACACAGGGCCGCCCGATTCGCGCCCACCAGTTCGACCCCGCGGTTGAAACACAGGAAAGCGAGGACCGAGGGGAAGATCGCGACATAGAGAACAGCGGCGGCCGCATTGAGGGTGAGCGGCACGGCGAAACCGGCCGAATGCTCGATCATATAGGCCGGCAGCAGCATGACCGCGCCCAGAAGAAAGGAAATCGCAACGAAACCGAGGGGCGTCATCACTGGTTTGCGCCGCAGCAAGACAGCATAGACGCCATAGGTGACAAGCCCGACGAATATCCAGATATCGCCGGTATTGGGCTGGAAGGCGAGCAGCACGTCGAGATCGCCATGGGCCACCACCAGCATCGCACCCGAAAAGGATACGATCAGGCCCAGAGCCTGAACCGCCCGGATCCGCTCGCGAAAAAACAGGAAGGAGAGAAGAATCACGACAACCGGCATCAGTGGCTGGATCAGCTAGGCATTGACCGCCGTCGTCTTGGTCAGTCCGATATAGAGCAGGGTGTTGAACAGGCTGACGCCGCAGAACGCCATGACGATGACGAGACCGGGGGCGGTCAGAAATATCCTCAAGTCCTGGCCCAACGAGCGCCAGACGAAAGGCAGAAGGATCAGGAATCCCAGAACCCAACGCCAGAAAGCCAGGGCGATCGGCGGCACGTCGCCCGCCACGGCTCGGCCCACCACGATATTGCCGGCCCAGAACAGGAAGGTCAGACAGAGCAGCAGATAGGGCCGATCAAACAGCCCAAATAGCCCGCCGGTCCTGCGGCCGCCAACGGAACCCGGACCGGCGCCCTCGTCAGGCGCTTCCGTCGCAGCCCGCAATCAGGCCTCGAGACCTGCGACGAAAGCGAGGATGTGGCGGTTCACCTCGCCCGCCGCTTCCATCTGCACCATATGCCCGACCCCTTCGATCAGGGCGATCTCGCCCCGGCCCTCGACCGCCTTGGCATGGGCGGCCGGGATGATCCGGTCCTCGACGCCCCAGAGGGCCAGGATCGGCGCCTTGATCTCGCCCAACCGTCCGGCCAGGGCATGAGCCTGCCGGCCGCCCGGGAACCAGGCCTCGCGGATTGCCTCCAGGGCCTCGGCCGCACCTTCCAGACGCCGGTTGCGCAGGGCGCCCTCGACGACATTGCGGTTGACCAGGGCAGGATCGGCAAACAGCGATTGCAGCGCCGCCTTCATCTCCTTGCGCCGGTCGGCCGAGCCGAAGGCCTCCAGGAAAGCGCCGTCGATCTCCTCGCCCAGGCCCGCCCCGGCGACCAGCACCACGCCCGCCGCAAGACCCGGCCGGGCGAGCGCAAGATCGAGCGCCAGGGCGCCGCCCATGGATTGTCCGATCAGGACGACCCGTTCCAGGCCCAGCGCATCGATCGCCGCCGAAACCGCCGCTCCCAAAGCGTCCGGCCCGCCGTCGCCGACGGATTTGGAGGACTGGCCATGGCCCGGCAATTCGATCGCATGCACCTGACGGTCGGCCGCCAGGGCCTCTTGGTTGAAAAGCCAGGCATCCAGATCGCCGCCGAAACCGTGGATCAGGACGATGGGCGTGGCCTCGCCCTCGCCCAGGCTGCGCACCCGCAGGCTATGGCCACCCGCCTCGATCACCGTGACATCGCCGGCGCCCTCGCCGCCGCCCGATTTCGATTCGGGCGCTTCGAAGGCATCGACGAAGGCGTCGATCTCGGCCTGAGGCACATCCTCGCCCGCCATGACCGCGAGAAGCCCGCCGATCGGCACTACGTCGCCCGGCTTGGCGACCAGGCGACGGACGGTACCGCCTTCCGGCGCCTCGATCGCGCCGGTGATCTTGGTCGTCTCCATCTCGACGACTTCGTCCATCGCCGAAACCGATTCCCCTTCCTTGACCAGCCATGCGACCAGCTTGCCGTCCGATTCGGTCATGCCCCATTTGGGCATGGTGATCGCCGTGATGCGCTCCCCCGTCATGCCGGACCGCCCTAGGAACCGTGGCGCGCGACGGCGCGCACGGCATCGGCGATGCGCGCGGCATCCGGCAGATAGGCGGCTTCGAGCGGCGGCGAGAAGGGCACCGGGGTATGGGGCGGCGCGACCTTGCGGATCGGTGCTTTCAGGGAATCGAATGCCTTTTCGGCAACCATCGAGGAAATATCCGCCCCCATGCTGCAGCGCGGATAGGATTCGTCGACCACGACCAGACGGCCCGTGTTCTCGACGCTCTCCAGGATCGTGTCCTCGTCCATGGGCGAGGTCGTGCGCGGATCGATGACCTCGCACTCGATACCTTCCGCGGCCAGGGTCTCGGCCGCCTCCATCGCCATATGGGCCATGCGGGCGAGAGCGACGATGGTGACGTCCCCGCCTTCGCGCAGGATGCCGGCCTCACCGAAGGGCAGGGTATAGGACTCCTCCGGCACCTCGGTCTCGGCATCGTAGAGCTTCTTATGCTCGAAGAAGATGACCGGCGAATTGTCGCGGATCGCTTCGATCAGCAACCCCTTGGCGTCATAGGCATTGGAGGGGATGACGCATTTCAGGCCGGGGATATGGGTGAAGATCGGATAGAGGCACTGGGAGTGCTGGGCCGCGGCCGAGAAGCCGCCGCCGATCTGGGTGCGGACGACGACCGGGCATTCCGCCTTGCCGCCGAACATGTAGCGGAACTTGGCCGCCTGATTGAAAATCTGGTCGAAGCAGACGCCGAGAAAATCGACATACATCAATTCGACGATGGCGCGCATGCCCGTCGTCGAGGCACCGATCGCCGCGCCGATAAAGGCGGATTCGCTGATCGGCGTGTCGATCACCCGATCGCGCCCGAAGCGCGGGCCCAGCCCCTTGGTCGTGCCCTGGGTGCCGCCCCAGGCATCGCCCTCGAGCCAATCGACACCAAGGCCGCCCATGATGTCCTCGCCCATGACGATCACCGATTCGTCACGCTCCATCTCTTGATGCATCGCCTCGTTGATCGCCTGGCGCATGCTGAGTTTTCTGGCCATCGCTCGCCCCTCCCCCGAACTGAACTAGTAAGTCACGTAAACGTCGGTCAGCACCTCGGCCGCATCCGGCCAGGGCGCCGCGCGAGCGGCTGCGGTTGCCACATCCATCTGATCGAGAATTTCCCGGTCGATGGCGTCGAGTTCGGCCGCATCCAGCAGCGAAGCCTCGGTCACACGGCGCCGGAAGTTGACCAGAGGGCAACGTGACTCGCGCGCGTTCCGCACCTCGTCGGGCGTCCGGTAGGACTGGTTGTCGCCCTGGTGATGGCCGTAGAAGCGGGTCAGAGTGACCTCGATCAGGCTGGGCCCGCCGCCCTTTCGCGCACGATCGATCGCCTCGCCCGCCGCCTCGTGAACGGCGAAGAAATCGGTGCCGTCGACCTGCACCCCAGGCATCGCGAAAGCCTCGGCCCGGCGCACGATATCGCCGCCGGCGACCGACCAGTTGGCCGCGGTGCTTTCGGCGAAACCGTTGTTCTCGAACACGAAAATAACCGGAAGCTGCATCACCGACGCCAGGTTCATGCTCTCCAGGGTCGTGCCCTGGTTGGAGCCGCCATCGCCCGTAAAGGTGACGGCGACGCCGCCCGTCTTCTTGATCTTGGCGGTCATCGCCGCGCCGCAGGCCAGCGGCGGGCCGCCGCCCACGATGGCATTCGCGCCCATCATGCCCTGGGACAGATCGGCGACATGCATGGAGCCGCCCTTGCCGCCGCAGAGCCCGCCTTTGCGCCCGAACAGCTCCAGCATCATCGGCCCGACCTCGCAGCCCTTGGCGATGCAATGGCCATGGCCTCGATGGGTGCTGATGATCTGGTCGCTCTTCACCAGATGCGAACAGACGCCCACGGCGGAGGCCTCCTCGCCTGCATAGAGATGCACGAAGCCCGGCAGATCGCCCGTGGCGAATTCCTTGGCCACCCGCTCCTCGAACTCGCGGATCGTCTTCATGCTTCTGTATGCTTCCAGAAGCTTGTCGCGACTAACCTGCATGATTCTCCCCCTCGATAGCGCCGTCCTCGGGCGGCCCCGGTCAGCTTAACTCAGCTTAACAGCCTCAAGGCGCGAGCAGGAAGGCGCGGAAGGGAAAGTTTCGGGCGGGCCCGGATTTGCCCCGCTAGGTGCCGATCTTGAGCGGCGAGACCAGACCCTTGAGGGTGGCGATGGCGTTCAATGGAGTCAGTTTGCCCGTTGCCGGATTCTCAACACTGGGCACCCCGGCGATGGTCATTTCGAAACGGGTCTCGGCGCTTTCCACCCGGATCGTATGGGTGTTGCGGTCGAGGCCCGGATCCGCCCAGATCTCGTAGCGCGTCTCGTCCGGGCCGATTCCCGCCAGCGCCAGGGCGACGGAGACATTGACGTTGGCCGGAAATTTCTGCGCCGCGTCGCGCACAGAACCCTCATAGAGCTTCACCGGTCCAGTCAGAGCGTCGAGATCGATCCCCTGTTCCTTGACGAAAGGCGCCGAGCGCAGGCCGGCGGGCGGTTTGCGCGTGACCATGACGACCTCGTGCACCGTGCCCTCGGCGGCCGCGCGCACGGCGTCGAGTCCCAAGATCGCGCCGGTCGGCACGATGATCCGCCCCCCGGTCTCACGCGCCCGGTCGACCAGTTCCATATTGACCAGAAGGGCCGTGACCGTGAGTGGAATGAGGATCTTTCCAGCCTCCACCACCGGCCGAGCGAGGTCCAGGAATCGCGCCGGCGGCAGACCCTCGACCAGCACATCCGACAACTCGACCAACTCGTCCAGCCCGACGACGGGCGGGGGCGTCCGGAAATCGGCGGTCCGGGCCTCGGCACGCGCCTTGTCGGAGGCGGAGACCCCGGCCAGAACCAGGCCCTCGATCCCCGCATCCAATGCCCTTGCGACCGGCATCCCGACCGCGCCCAACCCGGCCACGCCGACCCGCAGCGGCGACTTGTCCATCCTGCCCATTCCGCGTCCCTTTCTAAGCCGCCGCACGTTCCGATCCACCACCCGCAACCGCGGCCAGGGCCCGCTCCACGACCTCGGGGCCGGCCCCGGTCGCATGAACCTCCGTGCTGAGGATACGCCGCCATTGCCGTGCGCCGGGTACGCCCTGAAACAGCGAAATCATATGCCGGGTGACGGTATGCAGGCGCAGGCCGGCGCCGAGTTGTCGCTCGATATAGGGCAGCATGGCAGCCACCACCTCGGCCCGGCTCGGCACCTCATCACCGGCACCGAAGAAACGGCGGTCCGCGCCCGCCAGGAGATAGGGGTCGCGGTAGGCCGCGCGGCCGATCATCACCCCGTCGACCGGGCCGAGATGGCCTGCCGCCGCATCCAGATCGTCGATGCCGCCGTTGATCGAAACGTCGAGATCCGGCCGCTCGGCCTTGAGGCGATGCACCAGTTCGTGGCGCAGGGGCGGCACGCTGCGGTTCTGCTCCGGACTCAACCCTTCCAGCCAAGCTTTGCGGGCATGGACGATGAAACGCGTACAACCTGCGGCCGAGACGATCTCCACAAAATTCGACAGGGCGGGCCATTCCTCCTGCTCGTCGATGGCGATGCGCGATTTCACGCTGACCGGCAGGGGCGTGGCCGCGCGCATGGCCGAAACGCAGGCGGCCACCGTCTCCGGCTCCGCCATCAGGCAGGCGCCGAAGCGGCCCGATTGCACCCGGTCGCTGGGGCAGCCGACATTGAGGTTGATCTCGTCATAACCGAAATCCGCGGCAATCCGCGCGCATTCGGCCAAGGAGGCCGGGTCGGCGCCGCCGAGTTGCAGGGCGACGGGATGTTCGTCCGGGTCGAAGGCGAGATGGCGTACGCGGTCGCCGTGAATCACGGCATTGGCCGTGACCATCTCTGAATAGAGCAGGGTATGGCGCGTGATACGCCGGAACAGATAGCGGCAATGCCGATCGGTCCAGGCCATCATCGGGGCGACGGCCAGGGGCATGGGATAGTTCAGGGGATACCGCAGTGATTCGCTCGGCATTGTCATGGCGCCATAGGAACGCCGCGCACCCGCAAAAGGCAAGGTCGGCTCATGGCTCTCGGCATCCGGAGGCGGTTTGGCGGACCATTTAGGGGAACGGGTCGCTATCAAGCGTAGTAGATTGCCCCGGGAACGTAGGCCTCTGGAAGGTCGAGGCCCGGGGGCATATCCCTGTTCAGCTGAAAGCGCTCGGGAAGAAAGTGCGTGTTCGGCCCGTACGTCAAAGATGCGTTCGGCGGCGAGATCGGCGTTCGAATTTCGATTCGTCCCAGCCTTGTCTCAACGACCCGCGTCGCGTTTTCGTCACTCAATGTCGGACCCAGTTCCGGAAGAAAAGCAGGCAATTGCATGCCTTCGCGCGATCGAAGTTCGGCGGCACATCGCTCGCTTTGCGCGCGGACACAGAATCGAATGTTCGCCGAACCCAGCCCCAGGTCATAAAGCGGGCACTGCCTGTCGGCGCGTCGGATCGCTGCAGTATCCGGCCCACGCAAGGTCAGGCTGTCGACGGCCCGCAGAGCCCGCTTCGCCCTTGGCACGGCGAGGACGATTCTTTCCGTCCCGCTGAGACCTGATGCCCCAGTATCCACCCTCAAAGCTCGAACGCCCTGATCGCCAGTAAGACGCAAGGCGGCGCGCGGCGTCACGGCTTCGATCGTGGCATCCTTGCGGGTCACGACAACAACTTCGTCGCGGTCACGGATGAATTCGGCGACGGCACCGTATACGCCAAACACCCATGTTCCCTCACCGGATCGCAGCGTCCGCTCGACGTATTCCAGGATGTCGATTTCGAGCCACGGCAAACGGCTCACGACGATTCCGAGTTCGGCGAACCGGGCGAGGAGACCATCCCAAACGCGCTGGCGCTGGCTTTCGGCCATCGTGCGCCAGTTGGATAACTCCTCTGCCGTCCTGCCGCAGCCCAGGCAGTAATCACTCGATCCGCCGAATCGGCAGATGCCGACGCAAGGACTCGCGATAGCTGTCATGGAATTGCGTGAACCGCCTGCATTCAGCCAAGCCGGCGATAGAATGCCGCCGAAAATCCGCCGATCAGCACCCAGGAAATGGCGCTGACGACAATGGATGCTGCGACAAAGTGCCCGGCGAGTTCCGGAGGCACGGCGCCGCCGATTGCTTCCGGATTCGGCGCGCCCACCACGTGCGGGATAACCATGGCCAGGACGCCGGCGGCCTTCCAGTAAAGCTTGTCAGTAAAGACCAGCAGGCCCAGACCGAGCGCCGCGCCGACGGCCACAAAAACCCACCATTGCTGGCGCGCCCCGAGTTCGGCCGCCATGGTTCCGGGAAGTTCCGGCGGCAAGCCAAGACCTGGCGCAAGCGTGAAGACGACGAAACCGGCTGCGCCCCACAGGACGCCCGTTCCCACTGAAACAGGCTTTCCGCTAAGGACCATTCCGGCGACAACGAGAAGGGAGAATCCCGTTGCGACGAGGATGTTCGCCAATGTCGTGTATAGCGTCCGCTCCAATCCGTCCGCCGGAGCCCAGCCTTCCTCTTCCCCCATGACCGGCGCGCCATCCTCGACACGATGCACGAGTGTCGCGGCCGAGTTGTCGAAAACGGCCGGCTGGAAGCCGTTTGTTCCCGGCAACGTAGCGCTGTGCTGGTGTCCGCCGCCTTCATATTCCTCGGCATGCAGGATAATCGGCGTGGTGGTGACGCTCTGAATCCCGGAAATCAGGACACCCACAAGCAAGCCGGCGGCAATAGCCGCCAGCAAAACCCGTCGAATCATGTTTCGTGATCCGTCAGTGGCAGGGAAAAGCGAAGGCATGCCGTGCATCGTGCGCGGCGTTGTGCAGCACGTTCGGGCTGGCGAAGCCTGTACCTGCGATCAGAAACACGCCAAGCAGAATGGCGGCAACGGCAGCGTAGATTGCATTGACTCTTTCGCCAGTGACAACGGGATGCGACTGCGCCGATGACGTCTTGGAGATTGGTTCCATCTTGATCTCCCCTTTTGGCGCACCCTGCGTGCGCTATGGGCAAAAGTTAGCCGATGAGCGAAAAACGAGGCTCATCGACGATCTGACGAGGCAGGTCTTCTGGCTTCCGGATCCTCGCCCGATGCGTTCCGCCTTCCCAGCGCGACAGCGCCAGTGGCGTGATACGAACGCAGACTCCCCGGTCACAGCTGCGGGGCAGCGCCGGATTCGCACCGGCTTCCCTCTTGCCCGATTCACACCAGGCACCCCATCACAATTTTTAGCCTAGCTACCTTTAACAAGACGGGTCAACCTTACAAGACCCCTCGGGTCATTCATAAGCCCGCCAGATACTCCCAGAGCACCCTGTTCGACGGCGATCGTCTCGCGGGATAGAGCGGCATCATTTCGGGACGCGGCAATGAACTACGCGCCCTCGGACGTTGAACTGGTGTTTGATCCGGGCCCAGGCGAAAGGCGACCTCATGGCCCATACCTATCTGTCTTCCTGCCATTGCGGAAATCTATCCGCGCGCTACGAGTGCACCAGCGCCACGGGAGCCTTGCCCCTGCGCGCCTGCGGCTGCGGGTTCTGCCGCAAACACAATGCGCGCACGACCTCGGATCCCAAGGGGCGCGCCGAGATCGTGGTGCGCGATCCCGCCGCGCTGACGCGCTATCGCTTCGGCCAGCGCACGGCCGATTTCCTGGTCTGCGGCAATTGCGGCGTCTATCTCGGCGCCCTGTTCACGGATGAGGACGGCGCCGCCTACGCCACCCTGAATGCCAATACCTTCGCCAATGCCCAGGCCCTGCCCGACACGGTCGAGACGGTTCAGTACGAGCAGGAATCGGCGGCTGAGAAGAATGCCCGGCGCCGGATCCGCTGGACCCCTGCCAGCCTGCGCATCGCCGGCGTGGATTAGGTTTCCGAATGCGATCCTCGCCGGCGATCGCCGTCACATTTCCTCATCCGCCAGCCGCTTCCGCAGCACGGTCTTGAGAGTCTTGCCGTAGTTGTTTTTGGGCAGGGCATCCAGGATGCGATAGCCCTTGGGCCGTTTGAAGCGCGCGATCCGCTCCAGGCAAAGGCGATCCAGTTCCTCCGGGCTGGGTTCCGCCCCCGGCTTGGGCACGATGAAGGCGAAGACAGTCTCGCCCCAATCGGGATCGGGCCGGCCGATCACCGAGACCTCCGCGACCCCGTCATGGGCCAGCAGCGCCTCCTCCACCTCGCGCGGATAGATGTTGGAACCGCCGCTGATGATCAGATCCTTGGACCGGTCCATCAGGGTCAGGAAGCCATCGCCATCCAGCCGCCCGATATCGCCGGTGTGCAGCCAGCCACCGCGCAGGGTTTGGGCCGTCGATTCGGGATCGCGCCAATAGCCGGCCATGACCGTCTCGCCCCGCACCAAGATCTCCCCCGCCTCGCCCACCGCCACCGGGCGGTCCTCCGGATCGGTCAGGCGCAGATCGACCAGAGTCTGGGCCGTCCCGACGGAGGACAGGCGCGCCTCGTGGCGCGGATCGTCGCGGTCGGCATGATCGGCCTTGGTCAAGGCGGTGATCGTCATGGGCGATTCGCCTTGGCCGTAGATCTGCGCGAGCTTGTTGCCGAACGCGGCCAGCGCGCGCCGACAATCGCCGAGATACATGGGCGCGCCGCCATAGACGATGGTCTTCAGATTGGCGGTATCCGCCGAGGCGGCGAGAGGGCTTTCGGCGAGGCGATGGACCATGGTTGGCGCTGCGAAGATCGTGGCCTTCCGGTGGGCCGGCAGCAGGGCGAAAATCTCCGCCGGGTCGAAGCCGCCGCTCTCCGGCATCACCTGGGTCGCGGCCTTTGCCATATGGGGCAGGACGTAAAGGCCGGAGCCGTGGGACAGGGGTGCGGCATGAAGGATCGAATCGCCCGGCGCGATGGTATCCACATCCATGAAATAGCAGGCCGTCATGGCCATCAGGTTGCGATGGGTCAGCATCGCGCCCTTGGGCCGGCCGGTCGTGCCGCTGGTGTAGAACAGCCAGGCCAGATCGTCGAGCGCGGCCTCGGCCGGATCGCCGCCCTCCGCCGCGCAGAAGCTTTCCCAATCCTTCGAGCCCGCGATCAGGATCGTCGGCGCCATCGCCGCATCGCGCGCGGCATCGGCCGCCGTCTCGGCGAGATCGCCGGTGACGAGGCAGGCCCCGGCTTCGCTATGGCCGAGGATGTAGCCGATTTCCCTGGCGTGCAGCTTGGCGTTGATCGGCACCGCGGCCAGCCCCGCCCACCAGCAGGCGAACAGCGCCTCCAGATAGGCCGGATGGTTTCGCATCAGGATCGCCACCCGGTCGCCTCGGGCCAGACCCAATCGACCGCGCAGCCCAGCGGCCAGTCCCGCGGTTCGCCGCGCCAACGCGGCATGGTCCAGGACCGGCACGGCCCCCAGGGCGACGGCCGTGCGCGCCGGATGCAGGCGCGCCGCGCGGGCGAGCAATTGGGCGAGATTCATCTGTTCGACCGGTTTCGTTGGCGCCGTCACCTTGGCCGGACCGGCCGCCTCGGCACAAGAGCGGGTCCGGCAATGCCCTTCGAACCCCGCCGCCATGACTTGCGCGGCGGACCGATTCGCGAAACCCTGTCCCGACGGGGGAGGAATGCGATGGCCGAGACGATTCTGATCAAGGGCGGGCGGGTCTACGATCACGACGCCGACACGGACCGCCCGGCCCGGGCGGATATTCTGATCGAGGGCGATCGGATCGCCGGGATCGCGCCGGAGATTTCGGCCGAGCGCGCGGGCCGGGTGATCGACGGGGCCGACCGGCTGATCCTGCCCGGCTTCGTCAACGCCCATTACCATTCCCACGACACGATGCTGAAGGGGATGCTCAATCCCCTGCCCTTCGACATGTGGCTGCTCAACTGCCTGCCGCCGGCCTATCCACCGCGCAGCGCGGCCGAGCTGCGCGCCCGCACCATGCTGGGCGCGGCCGAATGCCTGAAAAGCGGCATCACCACCTTGCAGGACATGGTCACCCTGCATCCGATCAGCGAGGAGAACGTCGATACCGTCCTCGCCGCCTATGAGGAGATCGGCATCCGCACCGTGCTCTCCCTGCAGATCGGCGATCGTTTCGGCATCGAGTTGACGCCCTTCTGGCGCGACTGCGTGCCCGAACATCTGCATGGCAGCCTGGGCTCGGCCGTCGAGGAAGGCGCGGGCGCAGGACCGTTCGAGCAGGCCGTCGCGCAATACCGCCGCATCGGCCAGGACCAGCAGCGCCTGACCTGGGCGCTCGGCCCCTCGACCCCGCTGCTCTGCACCCCGGACCTGCTGCGCCGGGTCGCGGCCCTGGCGGAAAGCGACGGCTTGCCGGTCATCACCCATGTCAACGAGGCCCGCACCGAGGCGCTGAGCGCCAAGACGATCCTGGCCGAGCATGGCGGTTCGCAGGTCGGCTATCTGCGCGACATGGGCTTGCTCGGCCCCGGCACCGGCATGGCCCATACCGTCTGGCTGACCGAAGCCGAGATCGACATGGTCACGGAGGCCGGCGCGACCGTCATCCTGAACCCGGCCAGCAACATGAAGACCCTGAGCGGCGCGGCGCCCGTGCCTCTCTATCTCGCCGCCGGGACCAAGGTGGCGCTGGGCTGCGACAATTGCAGCTGCAGCGATATCCAGAACACCTTCCTGGCGATGCGCCTGGTCTGCTCCCTCGCCGGCCTGCACGACCCCCAGCGCAGCGCGATCCCGCCCGGCGCCCAGGTGATCCGCTGGGCCACCGAGGGCGGCGCGGGCGCGCTCGGCCTCGCGGGCGAAGTCGGCGCCCTGAAGCCAGGCATGAAGGCGGACATGACCCTGCTCGACCTGGGCCGGCCCAGCTATCTCCCCTTCAACAGCGCGGCGCGCCAGACCGTGTTCAGCGAGGCGGGCGCGGCGGTCCATACCGTGTTTGTCGATGGCCGGGTGGTGCTGGAGGACGGGCATCTGACCATGACGGACGAAGACGCCCTGCGCAGTGCCGTGGAAGAGGCAGCCGTGGACCTGCGCCGGGATTTCGCCGCGGTGAATGCGCGCTTCGAGGAGGTCTACGACTATCTTCAGGAAGCCTGGCTGCGGAGCTGGCAGGAGGATATCGGCATCGCCCGCACCATCGCCCCGCCGCGCTTCTAGGTCGTAGCGCCGGCGGCCCCCTCAGCCAGACCGCGAACCGCGCGCTCCGCGTCTTCCGTCACTTTGCGCCAGCCCTCGCGGTCGTTGCCGGTATCGGCGAAGACCAGCGGCTTGCCCAGGGTCAGCGAAATCGCACCCCTACGCGGCAAGTTTCGTCCCGGCGGCAGCACGCCATGCGCGCCCGCGATATGGCAGGGCAGGACCGGCACGGCCGTGCCCGCAACCAGACGGCCCAGGCCCGACTTGAACGGGCCGAGCGCGCCATTGCGGCTGCGCGTGCCTTCCGGAAACAGGATGAAGACGCTGTGCCGGTCGACCAGGCGGCGGCGCAGCAGTTCCATGTGTTCTGGCCGGGTCCGGCCGCGCCAGATCGGCAGGGCGTTCAACATACCGGTCGCCAGGGCGGCGGTCGCGCGGGACATGAAGAAGGTATCGCCGGCGGCCAGGGCGAAGGTCCGGTCGCACCAGCCGAGCGGCAGGGCCGCCGCGAGGACCGGCGAATCGAGATGGCTGGCATGGTTGGAGATCATCACGAAAGGCGGCTGCAAAGGCAGGTTCTCGCCGCCCCGGACGGTCAGCGAGCAGCCCGCGCGCAGGATCCCGCGCGCGGCCGCCCACCAGAGAAACCGCCCGGCGGCGCCGACGAGCCCCGTCTCGCGCCGGATCGACCGGAGGCGCTCGCCCGCGCTGAGATCGAGGTCTTCGGCCGGCTGCAATCGCCAATCCTGCATCCTGCCCTCCCTCACAAGAACAGGCGCTTGGCCTGATCCAGGCCGAAGCCGTTGATATAGGCGACATAGTGGAAGACTGCCGGGGCCACGAGCAGCAGGCTGTTGCAGCGGTCGAGTGTCCGTCATCAAAATATTTGGGACCACTGAGCCTGTTTCATAACGGAGGATCTGGCTCATCTTGGAT
>JAQCGR010000177.1 GCA_027619995.1 Pseudomonadota bacterium
AAGGACTTGGCCCAGGCGGAAGGCCCAGGCTATGTGCCGCTGGTCGAGGACTCGCCGCCCAAGCCCCTGCCCGCGAAGGCGCCGCCGGAACCTGTCCCTGCGGCGAAACCCGCGCCGCAGAAATCCCCTTCTCTGCCGGCACCGCCCCCATCGACTCCGCCGCAAACCACCGCGCCTGAACCCGCTCCCCCCGCTCCCCAGCCTGCCACGAAACCCGCACCCCAGGCCGCCGCCGCCCCGATTGCGGGCGATGCGTGGGTGCAACTCGGCTCGTTCCGCAATCCGGCGCGCAGCGAGAAGTGGTGGGAAAAGGTTTCGGTCGAGCGAGCCGATCTTCTAGCGGGGCAACCACATGAGATTCAACCCGTGGATCTCGGCGTCAGCAAAGGCGTGTGGTATCGCCTGCGGGTCGGTCCCATGGCCGAGGCTTCGGCCGACCAGCTCTGCAGCCGCTTGAAAAGCGCCGGTCACGACTGCCTCGTTACGAAGTAAACGGCAGGGTTCAGACCACTATCACGGCGCATTCGCGGCGCCGACTTCCAAAAGCCAGGCCGTCGACAAATCCACCACCAGGGCCATGACCTCGGAATTGCGCGGGTTGATATGATCGCCCGGAATTCTGTGGACCTCCTTCGGCGACGGGGTCAGGCGCGCGAACAGGGCCTGCGCGGCCGGCGGAATCATCTCGTCTTCCTGCGATTCGATGAGCATGAAGCGGCCACGCAGATAGGGCAGATGGAAGCGTGGATCTATTGGGCGCAACATCAGCGCGACAACGGTCGCGGCCAGATCGCGCAGGGCCGGCGGGTCGAATTTGATGGCATGGGGCAGGATCAGGTCGAGATCGGCCCCGCCAAAGGCCAGGATATCGGCCGCCACCGCCACCCCTGCGCGCTCGGCCGCCCGGTGTCCGGCTGGTGCGAAGATCGCTCCGAGGCTGTAACCCAGGATGCTTATCCGGTTCTCGTCCGCCCAGGGTTGCGCACCCAGCCAGACGAGCGCGGCGGCGATCTGGCCCGGCGTCTCGATGGCGCCGGCGCGCACGGCCAGGGCGCGATGCAGAACGGAGGCGTCGCGGTCCAGGATCAGGTCGTTGCGCGCATATTCAAAGCCGACCAGGGCATTGCGCCCCAGCGGCGGCAACCGGTCGAGGCTTTCGCGCCCGGAATCGAGGCCGCCCAGCAGCAGAAGGACCGGCAGATCGTGCTGCGCTTGGGAATCGGCCGGCAGGCTGACCGTCATGCGCATCGGTGCATCGATCTCAGGCGCCCGGAATGTCAGCGTCAGGTCGAGCCTGAGTTCGCCGTTACGCTCGACGAGCGCCCGTCTTTCGGCGGTCAGGCGGTAGGCGGTCGGGTCCGTGGCGATGACCTCGTCCGGATCTTGCAGTGACAGCCATAGCACCAGTCCGCCGCATAGCAGAATGGCGGTCAACAACAGGCCGGCCATGCCCAATGCGACCCAACGCAATATCCTCATCGCTCGGACTCCGCGGATGCTTGGCCCGTGGGGGCGCGATGTTCTACCATTGGCGCCGACCGATGCGGGCCGCTCGGCCCCGCGAGAGGGTGATCGAAAAAGGAGATCGATATGAACGTGGCAAGGATGCCCCGTCCGGATTCAGTTGCGCTCGTGACGGGGGCAAGCAGCGGTATCGGCGCCGCAACGGCGCAGGCCCTCGCCGGCCTGGGTTGCCGGGTTATCTGCGCCGGACGGCGGTCCGAGCGTGTCCAGGCAGTCGCTGAGAAACTGGGCGGCAAAGGCTTTCCTCTCGTCCTCGACGTGACCGATCCCGACTCGATCGCCAAGGCCCTGGCATCCCTGCCCGCGGATTGGCGCGATATCACGATCCTGGTCAACAACGCGGGCACCGACAAAGGCGGCCGCGAAAGGTTCGACAAGGGCAATATCGATGATTGGGTCGGCACGATCGAAACGAATGTGACCGGCCTCATACGCATCACCCATGCCGTCATTCCCGGCATGATCGAACGCGATCTTGGCCATATTGTGAATATCGGCTCGATTTCGGGCTTCACGCCCTATGCGGGCGGAACGATCTACGCTGGCAGCAAGTATGCCGTCCATGGCTTTTCCGAATCCCTGCGCAAGGATTACCGGGGCACCGGCGTTCGGGTGACCGAGATACTGCCTGGTCTCGTGCGCACCGAATTCGCCTTCCAGCGTTGGGAAGACGACCCTGAAAAAGCCCAGAAGTTTTACGACGATTTCGGCGAGTGCCTGGATCCCGAGGACATCGCGAACACGGTGGCCTATGCGGTGTCTCAGCCGCCCAACGTCGTGATCTCGCAACTTGTCGTTCTGCCCAGCGCGGCAGGCTGACCCACACAGTCCCACGTTTCCCGAGGAGAATAATCTTGATGCAAGGCAAATCAGTCGTTGTGACCGGCGCGGCCAAGGGGATTGGCAATGCCATCGCCCATGTTCTGGCCGGGAAAGGCGCGCGACTCGCGCTGATCGATATGGATGCCGGGGCCCTCGACAAGGCGGTCGGCGAATTGACGGACAAGGGTCACGAGGCCTTTGCCGTGGCTGCCGAGCTCGGCCCGCGCGAAGCCTGCCATGACGCCTTCCGCCAGGCCGCGCAGGCCCTCGGCCGCGTCGATTCCCTGGTCAATAACGCCGGTGTCTATATCCGCACCCCGATGGAAAAGATCGAAGATCCGGAATGGGATCTGATCTTCGATGTATGCCTGCGCGCGGTCTTCCACCTCTCCATCGCGGCGGTCGAGTATATGCGCGGCCACGGGTCAGGCCGCATCGTCAACATCGCCTCGGTCGACGGTTTCGTCGCCTTTCCGCAGATGGCCCATTACGCGGCGGCCAAGGCCGGCGTCGTCAGCATTACCCGGTCGATGGGTCTGGCCTATGCACTGGAAGGCATTCTCGTCAACGGCGTGGCGCCCGGCGCCGTGGAGACCGCGCCGATGCGCGAGAACGGCTATATGGCGAAGCTCGCGCCCACGCTTCCCATGAAGCGCGGCGCCCAGCCGGAGGAAATGGCCCAGGCCGTGGCGTTCCTGGCCAGCGATGCGAACACCTACATGGCCGGCGAAACCATGATCGTCAGCGGGGGATCGGTGATCGCCTGACGATGCACCTCACACCATGATGACCGGCACTCCCCCATCGTATTTCAGGCGCGCCGCATTCGCGGGGCGGCTGGGGCTATTCGCCTTGGCCGTATCTGCCGGACTTTGGGGTCCGGCGCGCGCCCAGGGCGTTCCGGTGCATCTCGAATTGATCCTCGCCGTCGACACCTCTTCGAGTGTGAATTTCGAGGAGTTCGGCCTGCAGATGAACGGCTATGCGGCGGCCTTTCGCAACCCCGACCTGATCGAGGCCATACAGGGCCTCGGGGATCAGGGCATCGCCGTGACCCTGGTTCAATGGGCGAGCGCCGAGCAGCAGCAGATTTCGGTCGATTGGGCACATCTGCGGACCGCGGCCGACGCCGAGGCTTTTGCCGTTTCGATCCTGTCCGCGCCCCGCGCCTTCAGCTTCGGCTCCACGTCGATCGGTGAGTTGATCCGCCGCGCCGTGCCGCAATTCGAACTGAACGGCTTCGATGCCGAGCGGAAGGTCATCGATATCAGCGGCGACGGGCGGGCCAATCAGGGCTTGCCGCCGGAAATGGTCCGTGAAGCGGCGATCGTGCAGGGAGTGACGATCAACGCCCTGGCGATCCTGAACGAGGAGCCTGGCCTGGAAGCCTATTACGACAAATACGTTATCGGCGGCTGGTCTTCATTCGTCATGGCCGCGCGCGATTTTGTCGACTTCCAGGACGCCATTCTCGGCAAACTGCTGCGCGAGGTGCGCGGCGCGCCGATCTCCGCCCTGCCGGATGCGGATGTCGTGGCGCGGCGCATGCCGCCTGTCGGGGAGCCGCGCCAACCGATCGGTGAGACGGTTCGCCGGATGTAGCCGTCAGATCTGGTCGCGCGGGAAGTCTTCCGGCGGCGCCAGTTCGGCGTGGTCGCGCGACGAAACGAGCGGCGATTGCATGTAGAGCGTCAGCAGTTTCGCCACCGCCTCGACCGAGTCGAGATGGACCCGTTCGTAACCGTGGGACGCGTCGCAGCCGAAGCAGACCAAGGCGTTCCGAATATCGTTGCCCGCTTCCAGAGCGGCGGCGCCGTCGCTGCGATAGAAGCGAAAGACGTCGCGGCTGTGTTCGACCCCGTGCTCCTCGCAAAGGCCGATCAGGTTCCGGCTGAGATGCCAGTCGAAGGGACCGCTCGAATCCTGCATAGCGATGGTTGCGCCGTATTCGCTGGAATTCTGGCCGGGAGCCACAGTGCCGTTATCGACCGAGACCATCTCGGCAATATCGCCGTGCAGGACATGGGAAGCGCCGACCCCCACCTCCTCGGAGATCGTCAGCAACAGATGGCAATCGACCGGCAGTTCGATGCCGGAATCCATGATCGCCTTGGCCGCCCCGAACATCGCGGCGACGCCGGCCTTGTCGTCGAGATGGCGGGAACAGACGAAGCCGTTCTCGGTGAACTCCGGCGCAGGGTCGATGGCGATGTGATCGCCCACATTGATGCCCAGCGCCTCGGTCTCGGCGCGATTCGAGGCCCGCTCGTCCACGCGGATTTCGAGATTGCTCCAGCTGGCTTCCTGCGTGTCGACGGCCGCGCCGAAGGTATGGCCGGAGGCTTTTAGTGGCAGTATCTGTCCCCGAAAGGTCTTGCCGCGGTCGCTGTAAATGGTGACACGCGCGCCCTCGGTCGAACGGGCGGCCCAATGGCCGATCATTACGACCTCCAACCGGCCGTTCTCTCGGATCCGCTTGACCATCGCACCCAGGGTATCGAGATGGCCAACGATGGCGCGGTCCGCCTCGGTCTGACGTTCGTTCAGGGTCGCGCGGATGGCACCCCGCCGGGTCAGTTGATGGGGAATGCCCAGCTTGTCCAGTTCCTCGCAGGCGCGCAGGACGATCAGGTCGGTATGGCCGCTCGGACTCGGCGTCTCCAGCAGACGCCGCATGACCCCGACCACATAGTCCATGTCGATCGGCAATTCGCGCAGGATTGTCGCTTTTTTGATTTCAGGCACTCCTTTCGGGGGTCTTGGTCTGGGGAAACAGAAAATCGACGAAACGTTCGGCCGTGGGCTGGGGTTCGTGATTGGCCAGTCCCGGCCGCTCGTTCGCTTCGATGATCCAGTAGTCCGGACCCGCCACGTCGGGCACGATGAAATCGAGTCCGGTGACCGGAATATCGATCGCCTCAGCCGCCTGCACCGCGGCCGCGGCGAGGGCGGGATGAAGCTCGGCCGTGACGTCGTGGATCGTGCCGCCAGTATGCAAATTCGCGGTCTTGCGGACGTCCAGCTTGGCATCGCATTCCAGCACATCGTCCAGGCTATAGCCGGCGATGCGGACGCAACGCTCCGTCTCGACGTCGAGTGGAATTGTGCTTTCGCCGCTGGTCGCGGCGGCACGGCGGCGGCTTTGCCGTTCGATCAGATGGCGGATGGTCGAACTGCCGTCGCCGACGACGCGGGGCGGGCAGCGCACCGCGGCCGCCACGGCCTCGCCGCCGATGACGACGATGCGCAGATCCTTGCCCTCCACATACTGTTCCAGCAGGACCTTGTCCGCATGCTGTTTGGCGAGGCCGATGGCGCCTTCAACCTCCTCTTCGGTGGCGATATCGACGCTGATGCCGACTCCCTGCTCGCCCCTCGCCAGTTTGACGACGACCCGTCCCTGCTGCTCGAGGAAGCGGGCGTTGAGATCGGCGCCGCTGGCGACAGTCTGGGCCGGAACGCTCAATCCCGCGCGGAGAAGCGCGCGGCGGGTCGCGGATTTATCGTCGCACAGGCTCATCGCGACGGCCGTTGTCATTTCACTCAAGGCCTCGCGACAGGTCACCGCGCGGCCGCCAAAGCTCAAGCGGAAGAAACCGCCCTCGGCATCCAGAACATCGACACCGATTCCGCGCCGGCGCGCTTCGTTCACGATAATCTCGGCATAGGGGTTAAGGCTCTCGTCCGAAAAATGGCCGACATAGAGCGATTCGTTGAACTTGTTGCGCCGCTTGACGCAGAACACCGGCACCCTCTCGAAGCCGAGTTTTTCATACAGCGCGATGGCCTGGACGTTGTCATGCATCACGGAGAGGTCGAGATAGGTCCGGCCGCGCGCGGCAAAATGCTCGGCAACGTGGCGCACCAAGACCTCGCCGACTCCGGGCCGCACGGTTTGGGGGTCGACCGCCAGACACCACAGGCTGCTGCCTTCCTCCGGGTCGCCGAAGGCGCGCTTGTGATCGATCCCGGTCACTGTGCCGACCACCTGGCCGCTATCGAGGTCCTCGGCCAGGAACAGGCTGTGCACCCGGGAGTGCCGGTTGTCGTATTGAAAGCCGTGCTTCGAGCGCGCCATGCGTCGCGCCATATAGATGCGGTTCACCTCTTCCTCGTCCTCGGGCGTGCGCAGCTTGCGCACGCCGAAACCCTTGGGTGGGGACGAGGCGGGCCGATAGCGATCGAGCCAGAGCCGGTAGGTATGGGACGGGTCGAGGAAGAGTTCCTGCGGATTGTCCGCCAGGACAACATGCGGCTCGCGGATATAGATGGCGATGTCGCGCCGGCCAGGCTCCTCGTCCGCCAGCACCTCGGCGACCTTGCCCAGACGCTCGAAGGTATGGGCGAAGATCAGCCGCCCCCAGCCGCAATCGAGGCAGACATCGTCTGCCATGCCGCGCACTTCGGGCGTATCCGGGCGCGGCCCCCAATTGCGCAGCGAGGCCATCTTCGACCGCCGCAATCGGTGTTCCGTGCGTCTTGCTTCCATGGCCGCCATGACGAATCCTTCCTCTAGAGCATTTTCCGATCACTCTTGGTCATATCCGGCTGCGGCGAAGTAGTTTTGGCATTCTGTGGG
>JAQCGR010000178.1 GCA_027619995.1 Pseudomonadota bacterium
TGTCTTCGCCATCGCGCGGCAGGGTGAGCCGTTCGCCGCCCCGGATAACGAGATCGGGTAAATTGCGGGTAGGATAAAGCCGTACCACCTTGTTGTCCGAGCCCCAGGAAAACACCGCGAGATGTAACGTTTCCTCCGCCGCGAGCACGATCCGCAAGGGTTCCATCGACTGAATCAGTACTCGTTCCAGACGGGCCTTCACCGCGGGACGAATTGTCGACCCCACCTTGAGAACACGAGCCTGCAGGTCGACCTCCAGCCGGTTCCCGTCAATGCGCGGGGCGGCGAACCGTTCCTCGACCGGGATGCCGTGATTGAGGCTGTCGCCCAGCGTAAAGACGCCATCCGCTTCCGTGCGGATTTCCTTCACTGACGGAGCGCGTACTCCAAGCGCCTGCGAAACCACACGAGCACGGGCAAGATTGCGCGCCGCCCGTTCGGCGCTGTCGCGATCGAGGTTTCGGGAAATAAAAGCCACTGCTGTCGCGTTGTAGAAGGCGCGCTCCACATTGTCCCGTTTGAGAAAACGCTCCGGCAGGGATTGGCGGTCGATCCTGACCCGTTCGTCGGCGATGTTGCCGGCGCCGGACGACAGCGACAGCTCCAGCTCAACTGTCCTGTCGTCGAGCCACCAGAGCTTTCCACGAAATACATACCTTTCGCTGTCGCCGCAAATCTTGCCATCGGCGGATTGCAGGACTTCTTTCGCCAGCTTGTCGCGCTCACATTTTAGCCGCCGGTCGGCCTGCAGCTTGTTGAAAGAAATCCGTGCTTGACCGCCGATCATGGCAGTCAGCTCCGATTGCTGGCCGGTTTTATTGTTGAGAATGACGACGCTCCCGACCCGATCCTCCCCTCGCGCCGATTCGGAAAGCCGGCGCGCGATATCTGCCAGCCCGTGCTCCATCTGGAAACGCTCGGGCTTCAGGGGAAAGGCCTGCCTGGCCACCGCCAGCGCAGCCACCGCCTTGTCCTTGCCTATAGGAAACGCTGAACAGGAAAGCTCAATCCCGACGCTGTGGGGGGCCACATTGCAGACAATTTCGACGCTGGCGCGACTCTGTTCGATAAATTTGGCGAAGTCGCCGATAAACTGCGCCTCCCAGATCTTCCAGATCTGATCCATTTTACCGCGGCCGATTATTTTATGGCGCCCGCCCGATGCATCGAACAGCGCCTTCGTAATATCGTCATAAAGCCGCTTCCCCGTTTCTGCTGGAATGCTGGTTTCCTTTGGCAGGAACGGGCGCAGCGCGATCTTTTCATTGGGTGGAATGGTCGAAATAAGCTGCCGCGCAAGGCAGCTGGCGGCATCGCCACAGGGCGCGTCCCGGGCGACGGCGTTCGACCCTGTCAGCTGGGCTCCAACAAAGACCGCCGCGACAATCAACGCCCGCGCCAGGCCTTCGAATGCAATAGTTTCACGCATGTCCGGAGCTCGGGATCAGTTGATGGAACGGAAGCCGCAACTTTCGCCCTTGTCGGGCTGCAAGCCCTCCACGGGTTTGGCGGGTTGTTTCGGCGCAAAGACGACAATTTCCACGCGCCGCTGTCGGGGCGAATTGCTCTCGACGCCCTCCAGCAGCCGTTCTTCGCCATAACCTTTATGCTCGATGCGAGCGCTATCGAAGCTGAATTGTCCCACGAGATAGGCCACGACCGCCGCTGCACGCTGTTTCGACAGCATGAGATTGTAAGATGCCCGTCCCGAAGCATCGGTGTGTCCATAGACTCCAAAGCGGAACCGGCGCAGCTTTTCCCCGGCAAGCGCCTCGCCCAGCTCGTTAAGCTGCTGCTCCGCCCCGCGGGTCAGCTTCGCGGCGCCAAGGGCAAAGGGAACCGTGAGATCGACCGAACGCTGAACGTCGCCGGTAATCGGAACGAGCCGCCCGATCAGCGCGTTGCGGTCCAGAATGTCCTGACCTGCCGACGGCAACGACGTCAACACAACGCCAAGACCGAGAGTTACCGCTGCCAGATATCCTGATTTCCGCATTTTTCCCGCCCTTTTGATTACACCATAGAATTGCCGGATGTTTGGCTCCCGTCAACGTTGCGCGAGGCTCCGCATATCCGGCAGCGACACGAACAACCGCCGTGCCAGTTCGTCGGCCAGCGACCGGGGAATATCCGGATCGGCCTGAAAGGCGCCAGCCCGCGCGACATCGAACAGAAAACCAAGAGGAGAAAGCGGCAACCCTCCATCCTGGCGAAGGGTTGTATGACGTGCGCGCCACAGGGTTTTTTCCGGGTCTACGCCGCTAAGCCTGATAGACGCGCCGATTGAACGGCGCGACCAGACAAGAAAATATCCATCTTCGCTTTTCCACGGGCTGATATCGAGAAAATAGCTGCAACCGGTATTGCGCGAGAAGACGCGCCTGTCGCGTTCCTGCGCCAGATCGACGACAAGACTTCGTTCCAGACCCCGCCGCGCAGCGCCGCCGATCACCCGGTCGAATCGGTCGCGTGCATGACGAACAATCGATTTTTCGAGGATATCCGCGATGCCATGATCGGCGCCGCCAAATCCAGTTGCTCGAACCGCGATGCATCGGGGAACGAGGCGATAAAGCGCGTCGCTGGTCTCCGTTTCCACCGCCGGTCCAGAGAGGCTGAAACTGTCCGGCGTTCCGAACGCGACCGGGCGCGGCGCGCCGCTGCAACCGAAAAGGCCCAACATGGCGATCACGGAAAGCAGCAAAGAGAGCCTGTTTATGGGGTGCATTTGGATTTCCCCTAACCGCAGGATCCGGGCGTGCGCAGTCGTAAGCGCCCCCCAGCAGCCTTGCCATCGATTGTCATGCCGATAATCTCCAGGCCGTTTGTGCCGGCGACATATCGGGCATCGACCCTTTTGGCGGTGCGAAACACCGGCCCCGCGATCGCCTGCATACCGGTCAGCAACCCCGCATCTACCCAGCGCGGAAACACCCGAACGATGGCGCCGCCCCCGACGCGATGCCGCGCCCGGATGTTTCGGACAACACGCTGCTCGCCCGACGGCAACACGCCTTCGGCCGCACGGATAAATCCACTAAAGCGATCGATATCAAGCGCCCAGGGCTGGCCCGCCGTATCGCTTTCGCGAAACAGCCTGCCCTCCGCCGTCATGACCGCGCTGACCATTCCGAAACAGGCGGATAGATGACGGTAGAGCGCCGCGCTCTGCCCCGCATCGTCCGGCCAGATGAGACGGATTTTCGGCCCGGCATCATGTTCGAGCAGCCGAAGCATCACACGTCCCGAGCCGAGGTTTCCGTTCGCGGCAATCTCCACCGGTTTTTCAGATCGCGAAATTGAAGCCGCATTCTCCTTGGCGGGTGTCCTGGACATTGCCGATATGGCCGTGGCCTTCTCTGTCTGCGGCGGAGCAATCCGTGGGGGCGTCTCCTGCGGAAGCTCCCGCGGCTCGGGCTTGAGTGCTGTCACTATCCGGGCCGGCGGGACCGGCGATTGCGCCTCTGTTGGCTGGAGCGGAGCTATTGTCTTTGAAGGGGGCGACGCGGGCGCCGATGATTTCGGCGGAGGGGCCGGTGCCGCCGAAACGGGCGGAGGTGGCAGCGGCAGGACGATGGGTTGCATCCCTGCCGCCTTCTTTGCCGCATCGGGTTTCGTCGTTTCGTCTGCCGGCTTTTGAGGCAGACGTTCCGACCGCGACGGAGCGCCCACGCTGTCGAGACCGATGAACGCCGCCAGCAGCATAAGCAATCCGAGCGCTGCGGTATCTGGCCTGCGCATGGCGAGCCCTCCTATTTCGCCAGCCGGTCGACGAAAAATCGTTCCATGTCGCCAATCAGGCTGTCGAGCTGGCGCTGCCTTTCCACCGGTTTCATGAGCGGAACATCGTCGGCCAGCTTTACGGGAGACGTGGAAGCGAGAACAGATGCCGCGCGATCGTGTTCCGGCGCGGCGCTTTTTTGTAGAGCGGGCTTCGTTGGCGCCTTCTCCGCGACGGCAGCGGGAATAGCCGGTGCAGGAGACGGCGTCCCGGCGACAGACTCCTTTTCGCCGACAGCCGGGCGCGAGGCGCCTTTCAGCTTCTCAACCTGCTCCACAGCATGCGGCAGAGACGGCTCCTGCGGCGCTTTCGAAGCCGATGCCGGCGCCATCGCCGGTTGGGCTGGTTCAGCCGGTACCGGCGCCATGGCGAGGCTGACATGTTTCGCCACGACACGGGTCGCGACCCGTTGCACATTCTGCAGGGCCTCGGACGGATCCTTTCCGGTTTCGGCGAGATAGAGATAGCCGAGCGAGCCCATGACGATCACGTTGAACAGGAGAAATTTCATGATGACACCCCAATCTGTTTGAATTCCGTCGGAACCGGGGTCGATTTAGCCGCATGGGTGACCAGCAACAGGGCGCGCAAGGCGGTTGCGACCGGGAGTCCGACGACGGATGTAAAAAATGCCAGGCTGAATTTCGCGGTGAGTTCGCTTATGATCGACTGAACCGTTTCGGGTGTCAGCGCCTGCCCGGCGAGACTGCCAATTCCCAGACTGATGCCGAGCAGGGTAAAGGTCAGCGCGACGGTGGATATCCCACTGGCGGCGTGAAGACCGGCTTCGAGCCAGAGCTCGGTCCGGGACGTGCCGCGCAGGATCATCGCCCAGCTCACCAGCGTTACCGCCACCAGCCCGACCAGCAAGGCGAGAAACGCACCGCCAAGAGTCCTCCATAACCAGTCAAGGACAGCAGACGGTTCAACCGATGCGCTGAAAGATGCCAGCGCAAGCCCCACGGCGCCGGCCCCGATCATCCAGGCGGCGACACGCGAGGCCTGCGACAGGCCAAAAGCGAGGGTACTCACGGGGTCAGCGCCTTCCGAGCCGGGCGTTCATCAGCGCCGCGCTGGTCAGACCCAGCTGATCGAGCCACTGATCGGTGATGGTCAGACGGTTCTCGACCCCGGCATGGACCAGAAAGGTCAGGTCGTAATTGCCGAGAGCCAGCCGCGCGACCGGCGTGTTCTGCTGCGCGACCTTTGGATCGCGGATCGCGATCCGTTCGAGATCCACCAGCCGCCGCTGGGCGGCCAGCAGCTTTTTATGCCGTTCCGCCGGTGACATCGTTGCATCGACAATAGTGCGGATGACGTTGGCCCGTTCGCGTTCAAGATTTTCGAGCGGGCCGGCGCTGGCCTGTGTCGCGCCAACGGTTGCCGCCAGAGCGACCAGTATGGCGCAGCCTGTTTTTGTCCTGTTCATGTCCGTATCCTCCGTTCAGGGTTAGAAAAACGATTGTGATTATTTAAGAAAGACATCCGCGCTCGCTGAAACCGAATTGCGTTCCGGGTCGCGGGACACGTCGTCGGGATTGCGGGTTTCCGCCACTTCCTCCGACAGCGCCATCGCATCGAGCGCCACCAGCTTGCCCATAAAGGCAAGGACGGTTTCCTCTTCTTTCAGAAGCGCCAGCATCGATTCGCCATCCTCCGACAGCCGGCGCAGATAGGTCTTGCGGTCGACCGCCTTGCCATCGATTTCCGGCTGCTGGTTCATCGGATGGGTGTTGATCCGGGCGATCAGATTCTGCTTGGCCGTCTGGATGGCGTTATATTTGGCGGAATAGCGGCTCTGTTCGCCGCCGGTCCCGAGCAGCGCGGTATCGACCTGGGTCGAGACCGACGCCATGCGCTGCTGCGCCGCTTGCTGCTTGTCGAGCAGGGCGCGCGCGTCGGGGCCCAGCCCTTTTTCCGTCTGCTCGATCGAGCGCAAAAGGCCCTGATACAGGCGAATGCGGGTTTCCCATTCGCGCCGTTCGAACTCCGTCCGCTCGCCCAGCAGCCGCACAAGCTGCTGCTTTTCGGCAAGCGCCTGATGACGCAGTTCGATTCTCGCGGGGCCCTCCGCCCGACCGGCGGCTTCCTGAAGCTCGGCGATGGTCCGCTTTTTGTTCGAGACCTTGTCCGACTGGGCACGGATGGCGGACGCAAGACCCGATCCCGCGAAGTCACGATCGATCGACCGTTTGAGATAGGCGGCGGGCAGGCGGACGAGCTTTTCGCTGGCCTTCGGGGCCCAGTCGGGCGCCACCGCCTGTTCGGAGGCCGTGGCCGGTCCGGAGAGAACCGCCAAACCTAGCATGACGATCGCGCAGCCGTCGCACAGACGGCGTTTAAAGGGGCTTTTCATGAGCTGGTGTCCTTGCATGTTGCGTTGTGGTTTGTGGCACAGGGCGCCGCGCTCAGTTCTTCGCCCAGTGCTGCATGCGGCGCATTTCGGTCTTGAGCGCCTGCGGCACGTTGAGGGTCGAGAACTCGCCATATTCCGGTTTGGCCAGTTTGGTCAGCAGGGCCTGCATGGCGTCGGTAAAGGACGTCCCGTCGGCGAAGTAGAGATCGCGTCCGGGAAAGGCGCGCTCGAACGCGTCGAGCGACGCCTGCGCCCGGGCGACGTCGCCGCCCCGCAGATGGTTCTGCACGGCCAGACCCGTCGCCCGCATGCGTTCCTCGACCGCGACGTTGCGGCCCTCGGGCCCCAGTTCGGATTCGCAGCGCTCCAGCAATCTGGCGCTGGCAAGATACTGCGCGGGCGAGCGGGTTTCGCGCGCCTTGCCGTCGAGAACGCGCGCGTCCTCGACACAGGCGCGGTAGGCGCGAATGGCGGTCATCTGCTCGAACCGCGCCTGACGGTAGCCGATGCCCTCCTCGGGCGAGCCGCCGCTGACGGTCTGGCACGCCGCGAGTGTGGCAAGCGCGCCGGCAAACACGACAGCCTTGCCCACGCATCGCGCGAGCGATGGTGTGATGGACTTATGCATTTTGGCCTCCGTATCCAGTTGGTTTCAACCGGACGATGGGAGAGCCAGAGGGTTTTTCGGGAGTCCGTTCTACGGTGGAGAAATTTTAATGAATGGATCGGGCTATAGTTGGCACGCCAGTATTAATATCCTGTCATTTCGCG
>JAQCGR010000179.1 GCA_027619995.1 Pseudomonadota bacterium
GGAGGAGAGGGAGGGACCCGCGCCGAAGGCGTGGGAGGGTGAGGTGGGGGTGTGGCACAACGTTGAAGAATTCCGACACCGAAAACCAGCGTCACTGCACCGGCGTATCTCGTCCCGCCTGGATGCGGCCTTTCCAGGCGCCGCCCCGGCCGCTTGCATGGGCGATGGCCGAATCGACCGTCATTGCCGTGTAGAGCAGACCCGATACCGGTAGGAGAAACCCTTCCCACAAAGGGCGGCCATAGAGGCGCAGGGTCGGGACGAGCGTGGCGGCCATGATGGCCCAGGCGGCCAACCCTGCCGTTGCCGCGAAGCCCCAACCTTCGACCAGACTCCAGAGGCCGAGCACCGGCGGCGCGAGATAGAGCAGGACCATGCCCAGCACGGTGCCGATCAACAGCAGCCAGGAATGGCGCAATTGGGCGAAAGCGGAGCGGGCGACCATCTGCCAGAGCCCGCCGAGTCCTTCATAAGGCCGGAGGCTGCGATGGTCCTCGGCGAGGCCGAGCCAGATCGGTCCTTTGGGCTTCAGCGCGGCGGCCAGGGCGCAGTCGTCGATGATCGCGCCCCGGATTGCCGCGATCCCTCCCACCGTCTCCAGTGCCGAAGCGCGGACTAGCATGCAGCCACCCGCCGCCGCGGCGATGCCCGAACGCGGATCGTTGACCCGGGGAAAGGGAAACAGCTTCTGGAAGAAATAGACGAAGGCGGGGACCAGCAGCCTTTCCCATCCGTCGCGGCAATGCAGGCGCACCATCAGGGAGGCGAGGTCGAGCCGCCCGGCCTCGGCCTTGGCGACCAGGCGGCGCAGCCCGTCCTCGGGATGCGCGATATCGGCATCGGTCAGCAGCAGATAGACGGGGCGTTCGGCCTGGTTCGCCGTAGCCGCCGCGACCCCGGTGGCGACCGCCCACATCTTGCCGACCCAGCCCGGCGGCCGGACCTCGGTGGCCAGCACGGTCAGCACATTCTCCCTGCCGGCGGGCGCGGCCGCGCGGGCAGCCTCAGCCGTGCCATCGGCGCTTTCGTCGTCGACCAGAAAGACCTGGAACCGGCCCGGATAGTCCTGTGTCAGCAGGGACTGCACGGCCGCGCCAACGACATCGGCCTCGTCGCGCGCCGGCACGACGGCCGCGACGGCGGGCCAAGTTTCGGGTGCGGCATCGTGGCCCAGGCGCTGATCGGCGCGCCAGAAGCGGCCGTGAAACAGGATCAGGTAGAGCCAGGCGAGAAGCGACAGTGCGGCGACGGCGGTCGCCGCCGTCTCGACCGCGCCGCCGGTCATGGCTTCAGGCCGCGCCAGACTCCGGCGGCGAAACAGGCCAGAAAGGCGGGTTTGGACAGTTCGACCTGCTCGGCCACGGGGTCCTGGCGGCGCAGCTTGGCGATCAGCCGGTCGGCCATCGTCACGATGGCGGCCGATTCCATGGCCAGACGGCGGTCGGTCAGCACGCCGGGCAGGCGGCGCGCCTCGATCATCAGGTCGTAAGTGGCGTCCAGGCAGCGATCCAGCACCCGGCGCAGCCCGGCACTCGAAGCCCGCGCGTCCAGATCCTCGACGGTCACCGTCTCGGCCGTCATCCAATCGCCTGGCAGATAGACCCGGTCGAGCGTGCGGTAGTCGTCTTGGCAGTCCTGCAGATGGTTGATGACCTGCAAGGCGTTGCACAGGGCGTCGGATTGGCGGTAGCCCTCGCGCGCCTCGCCGTGCAGATCGAGCAGATAGCGCCCGACCGGCGAGGCCGAGAGGTAGCAATAGCCCATCAACCCGGCCCAATCCGCGTAGCGGGTCTTGACCGCGTCCTGCTTGAACGCGGCAATCAGGTCGAGGCAATGGCGTTCGGGCACCCCGGTGGCGTGCAGGCTCTCGCGCATCCGATGGGCCGTCGTCAGGCCCGGATGCTCGGTATCGCGCCCCATGATCGCGGCTTCGAAGGCCTCCAGCCGCATCAGCTTGTCGTCGGGCGTCAGGTCCGGATTGTCGGCGATATCGTCGATCGCCCGGGCGAAGCGATAGAAGATGGCGACATGGGGCCGCAGCCGCGCGGGCAGCAGCCAGGAGCCGACGGGGAAATTCTCGTCGCCCGCGCCCTTGCCCGAGGGTGTTTCGAAGGCCTGGGACGATTGCGCGGGAGCGCTCGTCTTAGCCATGCGCGCCGTGTCCACCACCAGCCCTATTCGCCAATAGAGACCGGGTTGAAATTGGTGTCGCGATCATAGACGTCCAGCTGCTCCCGCCGTTTGAGGAAGCCTACCACGAGATAGGTGAAGGGGGTCGCCAGGGTCTCGTAGGCGGTCTTGATCAGCCATTGGGAAACGATGGTGACCAGCAAGGCGTCGAAGGGAATGACGCCGATGAAGGCGATGGTCGCGAAGACCACCGAATCCAGGCCCTGTCCGACGACGGTGGAGCCGATCGTCCGGGTCCACAGCCAGCGTCCCCGGGTCATGATCTTCATCTTGGCCAGGATATAGGCGTTGGTGAACTCGCCGATCAGATAGGCCACGAAGGAGGCGAGCAGCAGGCGCGGGGCGCAGCCCAGGATCGCTTCGTAGGCGTCCTGGCCTTCCCAGAAGGAGGCGGCGGGCAGCCATTGGCCGACCATGATCGCTGCCGCCGCGATCAGGTTGCAGCCGAAGCCGAGCCAGATGACCCGGCGGGCCTGGCGGTAGCCATAGACCTCGGTCAGCACGTCGCCGATGATATAGCTGATCGGAAAGATTGTGATCGCGGCCGTGACCACGATCCCTTCGACCGAGATCAGCTTGACCGCGACGATGTTCGAGATGATCAGGCAGGTTACGAACACGGCGGCGACGATGACGAACCAATGCGAATGGCGCGCCTCGGCGCTGATCGGTTCCGCCAGGGGACTCCCAGTTTGCGGACTCATCACCCTGCCTCCTAACTCGTTCGTGACACGCGCTTCGTGTAAGGTCCGCGCCAGATGCGGTCAAGCGCCCCTTATTTCCCACTGTCCTGCCCGAGTTCCGTGAGCCGCGACCCCTTCGACATCGCCACCTACGATTTCGACCTGCCGCGCGATCTGATCGCCGAGCGGCCGGCCGTGCCCCGCGATTCGGCGCGCCTGCTGCATGTCGGTTCGGGCCTCGCCGATCGCCGGATCTTCGATCTGCCCGATCAGCTGCGGCCAGGGGATCTGCTTGTCGTCAACGATACGCGGGTCATTCCGGCCCGCCTGGCCGGCCGTCGGGGCGAGGCGCGTATCGAGGCGACCCTGGTCAAGACCCTCGGCCCGTCCGAATGGCGGGCCTTCGCCCGCCCCGCGCGGCGTCTGAGGCCCGGCGACCGGATAGACTTCGCTGCCGATTTCACTGGCGATTTTGGGGCCGAGGTGATCGGGAAGGGCGAGGGTGGCCTGGTCGATCTGCGCTTCGATTGCTCAGGCGATGCCTTGCGCGCCGCCATGGAACGCCACGGGGAGATGCCGCTGCCGCCCTATATCGCGCGGCCCGAGGGGCCGGATGCGCGCGACAGGGCCGATTACCAGACGGTCTATGCCGCGCGCGAGGGTGCGGTCGCGGCCCCGACCGCCGGCCTGCATTTCACCGACGAATTGTTCGCGGCCCTGGAGGCGCGCGGCATCGGGCGGGCGGTCGTGACCCTGCATGTCGGGCCGGGGACCTTCCTGCCGGTCAAGGTCGAGGATCTGCGCAGCCATGCCATGCATGCGGAATGGGGCGAGATATCGACGGAAACGGCCGAAAGGATCGCGGCGACCCGGGCGGCGGGCGGGCGCATCGTCGCGGTCGGCACGACCAGTCTGCGCCTGCTCGAAAGCGCGGCGGGCGAGGACGGCGTGGTTCGGCCCTATCAGGGTGAGACGTCGATCTTCATTATGCCCGGCCGCCCCATTCGCTCGGCCGATATGCTGCTGACCAATTTCCACCTGCCGCGCTCGACCCTCTTCGTGCTGGTCTGCGCCTTTGCCGGGACCGAAAGGATGAAGGCGGCCTATAGCCATGCGATCGCGTCCGGCTATCGCTTCTATTCGTACGGCGATGCCTGTCTGTTGGAGCGCGCTGAATGACCGCCGATTTCGCTTTCGAACTGCTGGCGACCGATGGCACGGCCCGGCGCGGCCGCGTTTCGACCGCCCATGGGACCATCGAGACCCCGACCTTCATGCCCGTCGGCACGGCCGGCACGGTCAAGGCCATGACCCCGGACGCGGTGCGTTCGACGGGGGCTGAGATCGTGCTGGGCAACACCTATCACCTGATGCTGCGGCCGGGCGCGGAGCGGGTGGCCCGGCTCGGCGGGCTGCATCGCTTCATGAACTGGCCGGGGCCGATCCTCACCGATTCGGGCGGCTTCCAGGTCATGTCCCTGTCGGAGCTGCGCAAGCTGGACGAGGACGGCGTCACCTTCCGCTCCCATATCGATGGCAGCCATCACCGCCTGACGCCGGAACGAGCCGTCGAGATCCAGAACCTGCTCGATTCGACGATCACGATGGTGTTGGACGAATGCACGCCCTTTCCGGCGACTCGGGACGAGGCGGCGTCGAGCATGCATCTCTCCATGCGCTGGGCTGAGCGTTGCCGCGCGGTCTTCGAAGCGCGATCCGGATATGGCCTGTTCGGCATCGCCCAGGGCGGCGTTCATGAGGATCTGCGGGACGAATCGGTCGATGCCCTGGTCGGTATCGGGTTCGAGGGTTACGCCATCGGCGGCCTTGCGGTGGGCGAGGGGCCCGAACTCCAGCGCGCCATGGCCGCCCATACGGCGGCGCGCCTGCCCGTGGACCGGCCCCGCTATCTCATGGGAGTCGGGCGGCCCGAGGATATCGTCGATGCCGTGCTGGTGGGCATCGATATGTTCGATTGCGTCATCCCGACCCGTTCGGGCCGCACCGGCCAGGCCTTCACCCGCCGCGCCGTGCTCAACCTGCGCAACGCCCGGCATGCCGACGATCCCCGGCCGTTGGACGAGGATTGCGCCTGCCCGGCCTGCCGCGATTTCTCCCGCGCCTATCTCCACCATCTGGTGCGGGCGAAGGAGATCCTGGGCAGCACCCTGCTGACCTGGCACAACCTGGTCTATTACCAGGACCTGATGCGCGGGCTGCGCGACGCCATCGCGGCCGGAAGGCTGGCCCCTTTCGTCTCCGATTTCCGCGCCGCGCGCGAAGCGGGCGACCTCGTGCCTTTGTGATAGGGAAGTTTTGCGGGACGCGTCCAGGATGTGCCGGAGCGGGTTCGGATTTATTTGGGTCGCCTGCCACGCTGACCAAGCGCTCGGAGCCATGTTCGGTCCTGTCGAGGCGAATGGTTCTGTTCCCGCCGGATCGCTCGGTCTACCATTTCATCCGTGCGCCGCGGAATTGGTCGATTGCCGCTATGATCCAGGCGCTGTTCACCAATAGCGACTGATATAAATCGAGGAACGGAACGAAAATCAGCAAGGAGAAGTCGTCATCATGGGCGATGACATAGATCGAAGCTGCCATGATATTCAGAACCACCACAGATCCGATCCATGACAGAACAATGGCCAAGGAATTTCCTGAAATTTCGGCCATTCCAAGAAATATCCAGAAAATAAATTGAAGTATAGGCGACATATATATGTCGATCGGATATATGATTGCCATCACAGGATTGAGTATTTCCCGTTTTTCTTTGGATGCTGACAGGAGATGGCGCAGATAAACATGGTAAACCTGCCAGGTTCCACGAATCCAGCGGTAGCGTTGACTTAAAAGGGCGTCGATCCGGTCCGGGCATTTCGTCATCGCTTTGGCGCGTGGTTCATAGATGACGCGCTTGCCCAAGGCCAAGGCCGACAGCGACAACTGGAAATCCTCGGCGAACGTCGCATGCGAAAAGGGGCCGCGCTCCGCGTGGCGGTCCGTTCTGATCGCTGGCGTGACCGGAAGCTGCGCGATCTCTTCCAAAACTTCGCGCCGGTAGAGGCCGATGGGTCCGGGAACCACCGTAACGAGCCCGAAGGTGCTGAGCGCGGTCCGCATGCCACCGTTTCCCATGAGGTACTCGATGGCCTGAAACCGCGTCAGCAGATTGGTCCGGTTTCGGATGCTGACCTGACCGCACACCGCGCCAACGCCGGGCTCATTGAGCCGGCGCGCAAGGAGTCGAAGCGCGTCGCGTTCGAGTCCGGAGTCCGCGTCGACGCAGAGAATGTAATCTCCCGAGGATGCCTTGAACGCGTGATTCATGGCGCTCGCTTTTCCGCCATTGGATTTGCGGAACACGTCGACCGTGCAGTGTCCATGGCCGCCCGCCAAGCGAAACGCTTTTTCAAAAGTGTCGTCGTCGGAGCCGTCGTCGACAACGATGACTTCGAAGGCGGGATAATTCAACGAGATGAGGGACTCGATCGCGGGGATAATCGCCTGCGATTCGTTATGCGCGGGCACCAGAATGGAAACGAAAGGAGTGAGGCAATCGCCCTGGTCGATTGCCCGGTGACGAATCCGATCAATTTCCCAGAAGGCCAGACCTTGGATGACGCACCAGCGCGTCATGAACGCCGCGCCGACTATCGCGAAGGTGATCGCCCAGCCGCTTCCCAGCCATCCTTCGGAGAAGGCATCGTAGATCGACCAAGGCAGTACGATCGTGAGCACCATGCCGTAGCCGATGGTTGCGCAGGCGAAAGCTAGAAGCGGTCCTCGCGGAATCCAATGCCTCGAAGCGCGAAACGCCTGGGGACGATGGTAACGGGCGATATGCACCAAGTGTTCGATCTCTTTTCTTCTCGACCCGGGGGTTTGCCCGCCTTCCGGCGCGCCGACCGATAATGACCGCGTCAGTGAACGCCAATGTCAGACTCGGTCTGTAAGAGCCGTTCCGGAAAGTTTGAATCTAGGTTGAATGTGTTGCGGCAAGCCTGCGCAACATGATGCG
>JAQCGR010000180.1 GCA_027619995.1 Pseudomonadota bacterium
GGTGGCGGCGGTCATGGCGGCGGCGGTTCAGGCCAATAGAACCGTTCCCCGACTGACTCTTGGTGCCTCGGCCGGTAAGATTCGCGCAGCGACAACGAAGAGGAAGACCGATGACATCGACACTTGCGCGTTCCCTGATCGCCCTGGTTGCCCTCTGTTTCGCAATCGCAGGCCCCGCGGCCGCGCAGGATAGCGAAAAGGAGATCGGCTATGTCAGCCAGAAAGCCTTTTTGGGCGCCAAGGGCCATCGGGTAACCGGAGAATCCGAGGACCTGAAATACAGGACCGAGGTCTGGTCGAACGAAACGGTGCGCACCGGAGCCCAGGGCATGACCAACCTGCGCTTCCTCGACAAGACCAAGCTGCAGGTCAGCAGCAGCAGCGAGGTCGTGCTGGATCGCTTCGTCTACGACGATGACAGCGACACGGGCGAGATGGCGATGACCTTCACCAAGGTCGCCTTCCGCTTCATCACCGGCCGGATGAGCAACAAGGACGGCTTCAAGCTGCGCACCCCGACCGTCGCCATCGGCATCCGGGGCACGGATTTCAAAGTGAGAGTCGCAAGCGACGGCACGACGACGGTGAGCGTGCTCGAAGGCGAGGTCGAGGTCACGCCCCTGGGCGGCGGCCGCGGCGCCAGCATCGGCGAAGGACAAAGCGCGATCGGCACGGCGACCGGAGTCGCCGCCTCGGCCGGAGATGCCGTGGGGTCCGGCATCAATATGGAATCGAACCGCTACTAGGCTCGCGCCCCAGGGGCACGCGCCTCAAATCTCGGCGTAGATATGGGTCTCCTTGGCCGCGCCTGGATGGGTGACGGCCCCCTTATGCGCGGAACCGACGGTCTGTGCGTAGCGCCAGAGGGCGCCTGAACCGTATTCGGTTTCGCGCGGCACCCAGGCGGCGCGACGGGCGGCGAGTTCCGCCTCCGGCACCTCCAGATCCATTATCCCGGCCTCCGCGTCGATGGCGATGCTGTCGCCGTCGCGAACAAGGGCGATGGGGCCGCCCGAGGCCGCTTCCGGGCTGACATGGCCGATGCAGAAGCCGCGCGTGCCGCCGGAAAAACGGCCATCGGTGACGAGCGCCACCTTCTCGCCCATGCCCTGGCCATAGAGCGCGGCGGTGGTCGAAAGCATTTCGCGCATGCCGGGCCCGCCTTTCGGCCCTTCGTTGCGGATGACGAGGACCTCGCCTTCCCGGTAGTCGCGGCGGATGACGGCGCGAAAACAATCTTCCTCGTTTTCGAACACCCGCGCCGGACCGCGAAAGGCCATGCGCTTCAACCCGGCGACCTTGACGATGGCACCGTCCGGCGCGAGCGAGCCCTTGAGACCGACGACACCGCCGGTCGGCGAAAGCGGCGCACGGGGAGACAGGATAACTTTCTGATCCTCCGGCAGGACGACATCGGCCAGGTTCTCGGCCATCGTCTTGCCCGTCACGGTCAGGCAGTCGCCGTGGAGATAGCCCGCATCGAGAAGCACCTTGAGCAGGGCCGGAACGCCGCCGGCGGCCCAGAGGTCGACGTGAAGGTAGCGGCCGCCCGGCTTGAGATCGGCGATCCAGGGCGTGCGCTTGAATATCTCGCAGACATCGTCGAGGCCGAAATCGATGCCGGCCTCGTGAGCGATGGCGGGCAGGTGCAGACCGGCATTGGTCGAGCCGCCAGTCGCGGCGACCACCGTGGCCGCGTTCTCCAAAGCCGCGCGGGTGACGATGCGGCGCGGCCGGGGACCGCCCTCGGCGACCAGACGCATGACCTGTTCGCCCGCATGAACGGCATAGGCGTCGCGCGATTCGTAGGCCGCCGGTGGGCCGGCGGACCCTGGCAGGGCCAGACCGATGGCCTCCGAGACGCAGGCCATGGTGTTTGCGGTGAACTGCCCGGCGCAGGAGCCCGGCCCGGGCACGCTCTTGCGCAACATGCCTTCCAGCTCGGCTTCTTCCATATCGCCCTTGGCGACCGTGCCCACGCCCTCGAAGACCTCAAGCAGGGAAATATCCTTTCCGCGCCAGCGGCCGGGCAAGTTGGTGCCGCCGTAGAGGAAGATCGCCGGCACGTCGAGGCGGACCATGGCCATCATCAGGCCCGGCAAGGATTTGTCGCAGCCGGCCAAGCCGACGATGGCGTCGTAGCAATGGCCGCGCATGGTCAGTTCGACCGAATCCGCGATCACCTCGCGGCTGACCAGGGACGCTTTCATGCCCTGGTGGCCCATCGCAATCACGTCGGTCACCGTGATAGCGGCGAATTCGCGCGGCGTGCCGCCGGCGGATTTCACGCCATGCTTCACCGCCGCGGCCTGGCGGTGGAGGGTGATGTTGCAGGGCGCGTTTTCGTTCCAGGTGGTGGCGACGCCGACGAAGGGCTGCGCGATCTCCGCCTCGGTCATGCCCATGGCGTAGTAGAAGGCCCGATGCGGCGCGCTTTGCGGGCCGACGGAGACATGCCGGCTGGGCAGTTTCGACTTGTCGGTCATGGTCGGCGTCTCCTCTCCGAAGTCAGACCCCTCACCCGGCCCGCCTTTTAGCGGTTCACCCACTCCCTATGGGGAGAGGGTTCGCTAATTCCGCCTTACATCCGTCCGGGAGCTAGATATCCCCGTAGACGTGGCTTTCCTTGGCCGCGCCGGGATGGGTGACGGCGCCATTCTGGGCCGGGCCGACGGTCTGGGCGTAGCGCCAGATGGCGCCGGACTGGAACTCATGATCGCGCGGCTTCCAGGCCTTGCGCCGGGCCTCCATCTCCTCCTCGGAGATTTCGACGTCAAGGGTGCCCGCATTCGCGTCGATGCGAATGGTGTCGCCCTCCTTGAGCAGGCCGATGGGACCGCCGATCGCCGCCTCGGGCCCGACATGGCCGATGCAGAAGCCGCGCGTGCCGCCCGAGAAACGGCCATCGGTGATCAAAGCCACGCTCTCGCCGACGCCCTGGCCGTAGAGGGCCGCCGTGGTCGACAGCATCTCGCGCATGCCCGGCCCGCCACGGGGGCCTTCATTGCGGATGACCAGGACGTCGCCTTCCTTGTATTCCCGGCGCAGGACGGCGCGCAGGCAATCCTCTTCCCTGTCGAAGATGCGTGCGGGGCCGGTGAAGTCGAGACGCTTCATGCCCGCGATCTTCACGATGGCGCCATCGGGGGCCAGATTGCCTTTCAGCCCGACGACACCGCCGGTCTTCGACAACGGGCGCGAGGTCGGGTAGATCACGTCCTGATCCTCGGGCACCACCACATCGGCCAGATTCTCGGCCAAGGTCTTGCCGGTCACCGTGATGCAATCGCCGTGGAGGTAGCCGCCGTCGAGCAAGGCCTTGAGCAGAATCGGCACGCCGCCGACCTCGTAGAGATCGCGCGCGACGTATTTGCCGCCCGGCTTGAGGTCCGCGATATAGGGGGTGCGGCGGAAGATTTCGCAAACATCGTCCAGGGTGAATACGATCCCCGCCTCATGGGCGATCGCCGGCAGATGCAGGCCGGCATTGGTCGAACCGCCCGAGGCCGCAACGACGACAGCGGCATTCTCCAGCGACTTGCGGGTGACGATATCGCGCGGACGGAGCTGCGTTTCGATCAGGCGCATCACCGCCTCGCCCGCCAGGGTGGCGTAGGCGTCGCGCGATTCGTAGGGCGCGGGCGCGCCGGCCGAGCCGGGCAGCGCGAGGCCGATTGCCTCCGACACGCAGGCCATGGTGTTGGCGGTGAACTGGCCGCCGCAGGCCCCAGCACTGGGGCAGGCCACGGACTCGATCTCCTTGAGGTCGGCATCGTTCATCTTGCCGGTGGAATGCTGGCCGACCGCCTCGAAGACATCGACGATAGTCACGTCCTTCTTGCGGAATCGGCCCGGGAGGATCGAGCCGCCATAGAGGAAGACCGATGGCACGTTGAGACGCACCATCACCATCATCATGCCGGGCAGCGACTTGTCGCAGCCGGCGAGACCGACGAGGCCGTCATAGCAATGGCCGCGCATGGTCAGTTCGACCGAATCCGCAATCACCTCGCGGCTGACCAGGGAGGCCTTCATGCCCTGATGACCCATGGCGATACCGTCGGTCACCGTGATCGTGGTGAACTCGCGCGGCGTGCCGCCGGCGGATTTGACGCCCTTCTTGACGGACTGGGCCTGGCGCATCAATGCGATGTTGCAGGGCGCGGCCTCGTTCCAGGTCGTCGCGACCCCGACGAAGGGCTGGGCGATCTCGGCCTCGGTCATGCCCATCGCGTAATAGAAGGCGCGGTGCGGCGCGCTTTGCGGGCCGACCGACACATGCCGGCTGGGCAGCTTGGATTTGTCGAACTTGCCGTTCGAAGCCATGGAGTCCCTCCCCTAGATCACAGTTCGTGCGGAAGATAGCGGCGCGCGGCCCAAGCTCCAAGGCCCGGTACGCATATCCCTATTGCGGCAACAGCGCGGCGCAAGTCGCGGGCAGTTGCGGCGCTACGGGTTTCGGCGCATTCGGGTCGCCGGGTGCGTAGGGCTCGTCCGTGAACCACCAGTCTAACTCAGCGCCACAGCCATCGCCATCGGGCACGGGAGCCTGGGGCACGCAGTCAGGGCTGCCGGACGGGCAGCCGAGCCGGATATGGAAATGAGCGCGGTGGCCATACCAGGCACGGACCTTGCCGAGCCAGGACCGATCGCCCGTCGCGCTCTCGCAGAGAGCCTTCTTGATGGCCGGGTGGGCGAAGATGCGCTCGACCTCCGGTCGCTCGGCCGCGCTTTGGACGAGGGCGGCCTGGGCCGCGCCCCATTTCGCGTTCACCGCCGTCGAGCGGGCATCTTCGACGTAATAGACCTCGGTCGGATCGGCGATCTCGGCGGCCGGCACCTCGCCATCGGTCCAGAGGTTCAGACGGATATCGGCGTCAAGCCCGACCTCGTGGCTGCCATGGCTCGTGATCGGCCCCCCGCGCGGCTGGCCCAGATCGGCGACCAACATCAGGCCGAGGTTTTGCGCCGCCACGCTCTCGCCCAGACCTTGAATGGCCGCGATCAGATCGGGATGGCCCCAGAAGCGATTCTGGTTCGGATGGACGACTCGGTAACCGGGACCGTTGAGCGCCAGGGCCTCGGCCCCCAAGACGCAGCCGTTGGTATGCCGTCCGATGGTCTGGGCTGGACCGGGCACGGGAGTCGAGAACCGCCCGAAGGCGGCTTCCAGGTCAGGATCGTCGATAGCATGGGCCGGCAGAGAAAATGCCGAGACCAGGACAGCGAAAAGGATCGCACCTCTGGACATCGGACCCTGTTCTAAGCCGCCCCGAAGCGGCGCAGGGCCTCGTCCAGTTTGGCGCAGACAGCGCGTGAAAGAATGTCGCGCTCGCGCTGGATTTCGACGATCTCGTCCGGCGCGTTGGCGATGAATTTGGGATTGGCCAGCTTCTGATCGATCTTGCCGATCTCACCCTCAAGCTTAGCGATCTCGCCTTCCAGGCGCTTGCGCTCCTGATCCAGGTCGATGACCTCGCCCAAAGGCAGCACCAGGGTCGCCTCGCCCAGCACGACCTGGGCGGAGCCTGCCGGCACGCCGCCGTCGACCTCCAGGGAAGAAAGCCGTGCCAGGCGCATGATCTGATCCTCATGGGTGGCGAGACGCGCTTTGCCCGCCTCTCCCGCGCCATTGACGATCATCGGAATCTTGGCGGCAGCCGGCACGTTCATTTCGGATCGCACGGCGCGGACCTGGGTGATCAATTCGACCACCCAGTTCATCTCGTCGGCCGCGGCGGCGTCGATCAGGCCCGGATCGTAGACCGGCCAGGGCGCCAGGATCAGCGTCGTGTCACGCTTGCCGCCCAGGCGGCCCCACAATTCCTCGGTCACGAAGGGCATGATCGGATGCAGGAGGTTCAGGATCTGGTCCAGGGTCCAGCCGAGACAGGCCTTGGTCTCGGCGGCCGCCGCATCGCCGCCGTCGAGGATCGGCTTGGTGAACTCGACATACCAGTCGCAGAAGGCATGCCAGGCGAACTGATAGAGGGCGCCGGCCGTCTCGTTGAAGCGATAGGACTCGATTCCCTCGCGCACCCGCGCCTCCAACCGCGCGACCTCGCTGACGATCCAGCGGTTGACCGTTTCCTTACAGGAGGCCGGATCGAAGGCCGGATCGTGGGTCGCACCGTTCATCTCGCAGAAACGCGACACGTTCCACAGCTTGGTCGTGAAGTTGCGGTAGCCCTCGACCCGCTTGGTCGAAAGCTTGATATCGCGCCCCTGGGCGGCCTGCGCCGTCAGGGTGAAACGCAGGGCATCGGCGCCGTATTCGTCGATCAGGTCCAGGGGGTCGATAACATTGCCCTTGGACTTGGACATTTTCGCGCCAAGCTCGTCGCGCACCAGGGCGTGGATATAGACCGTCTCGAACGGCCGCTCGCCCATAAAATGCTCGCCGAACATCATCATCCGGGCGACCCAGAAGAAGATGATGTCGAAGCCGGTGACCAGCACCCCGGTCGGGTAATAGCGGTCAAGATGCGGGGTCTTGTCCGGCCAGCCCAAGGTCGAGAATGGCCAGAGGGCGGAGGAAAACCAAGTGTCCAGGACATCCGGATCGCGGGTCAGTTCGGTCGGTTTGCCGTAATGGAGCTCGGCCGCGGCCAGAGCCTCCTCCGCCGTCGCCTCGACGAAGATGTGACGGTCGGGGCCGAACCAGGCCGGAATGCGATGGCCCCACCAGAGCTGGCGCGAGATGCACCAGGGCTGGATGTTGCGCATCCATTCGTAATAGGTCTTCGACCAGTTCTCCGGCACGAATTTCGTGCGGCCGCTCTCGACCGCGGCGATCGCCGGCTGCGCCAGCGTCGCGGCGTCGACGTACCATTGATCGGTCAGCCACGGCTCGATGACGACGTCGG
>JAQCGR010000181.1 GCA_027619995.1 Pseudomonadota bacterium
TTCGCCGCAGACCGGCGCCTGCGCCGCGCCCGGCCCGATCTGCTGACCATCCTGGTCCCGCGCCATGCGAGGCGGGGCGCCGAGATCGCCGCGCAGGCCCAGGCGGCCGGGCTGGCCACCGGCCTGCGCAGTGCCGGCACGGCGCCGGATGCCGTCACCGAACTCTATCTGGCGGACACGATGGGCGAACTCGGCCTCTTCTACCGCCTCTCCGGCATCGCCTTCATCGGCGGTTCGCTGGTTCCCCATGGCGGGCAGAATCTGGTCGAGGCGGCGCGCCTGGACTGCGCCGTGATCACCGGGCCCCATACGCATAATTTCGCCGAGGTAATCGCCGAGATGGAACGCGCGGGCGCCGTGACGCAGGTCGAGGATGCCGAAGCCCTGGCGGCCGCCATCGAGGATCTCCTCGCCCGGCCGGAGCGCCGCGAGGCCCAGTCCCGGGCCGGCCGCGCGATCGCCGAACGCAACCGCGGCACCATCGAGACGGTGCTAGCGGCCCTGGCGCCTTGCCTCGATCCCCTGGCCTCCCGCGCGACCGGCCATGCGCGCGCCTGACTTCTGGGGCCCGGGCCGGGGCGGTTTGGCCGCACCGTTGGTCTCGCCCCTGGCTTGGCTGTGGCGCTTGGGCGGCGCGATCCGGCGGTCCGGCATTCGGCCCTACCGGGCCGGGATCCCGGTGATCTGCGTCGGCAATCTGGTGGCGGGCGGCGCCGGCAAGACACCGATCTGCCTTGACCTCGCCCGGCGGCTGCGCGCGCAGGGGATCGAGGTCCATCTGCTGACCCGGGGCCATGGCGGAAATCAGACCGGCCCCTTGCGGGTCGATCCCGCACGACACGATGCCGCCCAGGTCGGCGACGAGGCCCTGCTGCTCGCCCAGGTCGCGCCCTGCTGGGTCGCCCGCGACCGGCCCCAAGGGGCGCGGGCCGCCGAGGCAGCGGGCGCCGAAATGCTGGTCATGGATGACGGCTTCCAGAACCCATCGCTGGAGAAGGACCTCTCGCTCCTGGTCATCGACGGCGGCTACGGCTTCGGCAACGGTCGGGTGATGCCGGCCGGCCCATTGCGCGAACCGGTCGATCAAGGCCTCGCGCGGGCCGGGGCGGCGATCCTGATGGGGCGGGACCGCCTGGACCTGAAGGCCAAGTTGCAGGACCGCCTGCCCGTCCTGACCGCAAGAACGGCCCCGACGGCGGAGGCCCTTGCCCTGAAAGGCGAGACGGTGCTGGGCTTCGCCGGTATAGGGCGGCCCGCCAAGTTCCTCGACACGCTCAACGAGATCGGCTGCCGGATCGTTGCCCTGCACCCATTTTCCGACCACCACCGCTATACCGAGGATGAGATCATGCGCCTGGCCGAGGCGGCCGTAGACGCTGGTGCCAGATTGGTCACGACGGAAAAGGACCTCGTCCGCCTCACGGTCGAGGCGCGGGCGATGGCAACGGCCGTGGGCATCGAAATCGCCTGGGACGACGAGGCGGCGCTGGAGGCGATCCTCGCGCCGCTGCGGCGCTTGAGCGTATCGCGCCGACCGGGATCATGAGTGCTTTCTGAAACAGGAGGGCCCGCTCTGCCCGCCTCTCCCGCCGATAGGGCTCGACACGAGCATCAACGACACCGTTCCAGGCGACGATCTTTGCACGAAGCCCTGGACCACACGGCAACGGCAAAATCCATCTTCTGCGGAATCCAGTGCGGCGCCTCCGTGATCGAAAGGGCCTGACGACCTCGGTCGATCTGGCGCTCCGTCCGGCCCGATCGCTCATTCAGCCCAGTTGACATCGCATGGGGGTCGCCCGAATCTGTTCCAGTAATCGCTGCGACCGCGATCCGCCGGGTTGACGGAGTCCGGCTGCGGCGCTTGTTCCAAGCTCGGCTCCGTCCGTCCCGGGCCAGGCCGTGCTTGGTTTCATTCGAACCAGCAAGGAGGCCGCCATGTCTGACAAAACGGCTATCGATACGACCCAGGACGATGACCTCGCCGACGAGGCCCTCGACGAGATACTCGGGTCGAAATACGCATCCTGTGCGTCGAAGTGCTGCGTCGGATAGATCCTGGCCACGACGCTTGATCTGGGGCCGGTTCCGGCCCCGATCCGAACCAGCGGCCCGCTCCTCCTTGTTCAAGGACATTGGCCTTGGCCAAGAACTTGGGGCGGGCCGTTTCGATTCCAGCGATCCATATTCAATGGCGCGGATTCGTATCCCGGCCCCGATCCTCAAAAGGACCGGATCCGGGCACCGCGAACGATTTTTGGCCGAAAATCCGATCCCGTGGTTGATGGCAGGTCTGTCTCGTCCTGTTAGGATATGAAGGCGCCGACCGCCCCATATCCGAATTTCAGATTCCAGCGAGATCCATCATGACCCAGACGGCGACTCGAACACCTTCCGAGACGGCCCCGCGCCGCAAGAACGGCGCCGCCGGCTCCGAGCGTTTCGACGTCGTCATCGTCGGCGCGGGTTTCGCCGGCATGTACATGCTCCACAAGACGCGGGCACTCGGCCTCTCGGCCGTGGTGCTGGACAAGGCGAGCGGGGTCGGCGGGACCTGGTACTGGAACCGCTATCCGGGGGCGCGTTGCGATGTGGACAGCATCCAGTATTCCTATTCCTTCGACGAAGATCTGCAGCAGGAATGGGTATGGAGCGAGTTCTACGCCACCCAGCCCGAGATCCTGCGCTACGCCAATCACGTCGCCGACCGCCATGACCTGCGCCGGGACATGCGCTTCAACACCGAGGTCGTCTCTGCGACCTTCGTCGAGGGCGCAAACGGCAAGAGGACGGGCCACTGGCTGGTGGAGACCAAGGGCGAGCATACCGGCCGGATCGAGGCGGCCTTCTGCGTCATGGGGACGGGCTGCCTCTCGACCCCGAACTGGCCGAAGATCGAGGGGTTGGACGATTTCGCGGGACAGACCTACCACACCGGCCTGTGGCCCCATGAAAAGGTGGACTTCACGGGCAAGCGGGTCGCGGTCATCGGCACCGGCTCCTCGGCAATCCAGTCGATTCCCGAGATCGCCAAGGAAGCGGCACATCTCACAGTCTTCCAGCGCACGCCGAACTACACGATTCCGGCCCGCAATCATCCTCTCGACCCCGTGGAGTACGCCAAGACCAAGGCGCGCTACCGCGAGCTGCGCGAGGAGGCCAAGAAGCAGCCCAATGGTTTGTTCTACGACTTCAATCCCGAAAGCGCCCTGGAGGTTTCGGAGGCGGAGCGCCGGGCCGAGTAAGAGCGGCGCTGGACCGTCGGCGGCACCATGTTCGTGGGCGCCTACGCGGACCTGATGAAGAAACCCGATGCGAACGAGACGGCGGCCGAGTTCGTGCGCTCCAAGATCCGCGAGGTCGTCGAGGACCCGGAGACCGCCGAGAAACTTTCGCCCGACAACGTCTTCGGCTGCAAGCGGCTGTGCGTGGACACCGACTATTGGGCGACCTACAACCGCGACAATGTCGAACTGGTGGATGTGAGCGACGAGCCGATCGATCGTATCGTGCGCGAGGGCGTGAAGGTCGGCGGCAAGGTCTGCGAGGTCGACGCCCTGGTCCTGGCCACCGGCTTCGACGCCATGACCGGCGCCATGCTGAACATCGACATCCGCGGGCGCGGCGGTCTGCCGCTCAAGGAGAAATGGGCGGAGGGGCCATACAATTACCTGGGACTGGCCATCGCCGGTTTCCCCAACATGTTCATGGTCGCAGCGGTGGGCAGCCCGGCGGTCTTCGCCAACGTGCTCACGGCGATCGAGCAGCATATCGAATGGATCTCCGACTGCCTCGTCTACCTGAAGGAGAAGGGCCTTGGAGAGATCGAGGCGGAGGAGACGGCCGAGGCGGAGTGGACCGACCATATGCGCGAGGTTGGCGAGGCCTCGCTCCGTTCGCAATGCGATTCCTGGTATGTCGGCGCGAACATCCCCGGCAAGCCGCGCGTCTTCACGCCCTATGTCGGCACCGTCCCGGAATACGACGGGCGCTGTGACGAGGCTGCGCGCAAGGGCTATGCGGGATTCCGCCTCGCATAGCGCCGGAAACTCGGCCATCTAGATCCCGAAAAACCGATTTCCGGGAATACATGTCCCTATACGGAAGACCGATCCGGCCGGCCCAGCGGGCGAACTGCCCGGCCGCGCGGAACTTGATAGCGCTGGCTGCCCGAAGGGTGGCGGCCCGTTAGTTGGAGGAACAATCATGAAAAACCGCGACTCGTCCCACCGCCCGACCCTGACCCGGCGCGCGCTGCTGCGCGGCATCGGCACCATCGGCGGCGCCGGCGCCGCGTATATGGCCATGCAGGCCATGGGATTGCTCGGGCCCGGCAGCGCTGCGGCGCGGGTGCTGCCCGGCGCGGCGGGGAGCACGACGGAACCGCTGCCCAACGGCAGCATGAACGGCAAGCGCGCGATCGTGGTCGGCGCGGGACTTGCGGGCCTGTGCACCGCGCTGCGGCTTGCCCGCGCCGGGGCCGATGTCTCGATCCTGGAGGCGACCGGCCATATCGGCGGGCGCAGCCTGACCCTGCGGCACGGCGACAGCTTCAGCGAGTGGGACTGGGACACGCCCTCGACCATGACCTTCGAGCAGGTCGGCGATGTCGCCCCGAACGACCGCGACAACTATTTCAACGCCGGGCCGGGCCGAATCCCGCAGCACCATGCCCGCCTGATCGACTACTGCCGGGAACTCAAGGTCGAGCTGGAGCCGTTTCTGTTCCACGACGCGGCCAACCTGATGCAGAACGACGACTGGAACGGCGGCCGGCCGGTGCAGCTTCGCCGCCTGAAGAACGATCTGCGCGGTTATATTTCGGAGATGCTGGCCAAGGTCCAGAACAAGGGCGCGTTGGATCAGCTGGTCGATCCGTCGGAAGTCGACGCCTTCCTCGGCATGCTCCAGCATTTCGGCCAGCTCTCCGCCGAAGGCGCGGAGATGGTCTATCTCGGCGCCTCGCTCGCCGATGACTATCCCCGCTCCGGCTATGCCATCGACGGGCTGACCGGGCGGCAGCTCAATCCCGGCGATGTCATGAGGCCAGGAACGCCCTGGCCGACCTTGTCGCTGAACGAGGTGCTTCAGTCGGACTTCTGGAGTTCCGAGATGTTCGACAATCTCGAATATTTCTGGCAGGCGACCCTGACCCAGCCGATCGGCGGCATGGACATGATCGTCCAGGGCTTCCTCGGCGCCGAGATTCCCGGCGGCCGCAAACTCCGCGACCTCGTGACCTTGGACTCGCCGGTGCGCGCCATCGATATGAATGGCGACACCGCCTCGGTTGTTGTCGGCGCCGTGGCCGGCAATGGCCGGAAACTGGACGCCGATTTCGTGGTCGCCACACTGCCGGCACCGCTCCTGGCGCATCTCGGCGGCAATTTCATGAACCCGACGGTCCGCCAGATCCTCATGGACGTATATATGAGCACCGCCTGCAAGGTCGGCTGGCAAGGCCGCTACCGCTTCTGGGAGGAAGAGGACCGCATCTATGGCGGCATCAGCTGGACCAAGGACATCATTTCCCAGATCTGGTACCCGTCCTACAGCTTCAACAGCCCCACGGGCGTGCTGACCGGCGCCTATAACCGGCTGGATCAGGCGAGCCTGTTCCAGGAATACAGCCGCGAGCAGCGCCTGGAGGTCGCACTCCGGGGCGGCGAGAAACTCCATCCCGGATTCCGCGACAAGGTCTTCGCCGAGCATGGCGTCTCCATCGCCTGGGCGAAGATGCCGTATCAGGCGGGCGGCTGGGCCGACGAAACCGCCTACACGCAACCGGAGGTGTTCGAGCAGATGAAAATCGCGAGCCCGATCGACCAGAAGGTCTTCCTGGCGGGCGATTGGTTCAGCTATTGGCCGGGCTGGCAGATCGGCGCGCTCGACAGCGCCCATTACGCCACCGACGAAATCCGCCGGATCGCAGCCGACAGGGGCTAGCCGACAAGACACGGAAAGAGCGTTCTGACAACGCGGCACGGACCAAATTTGACAGCGCATGCCGATACGCCGACCTTGGCAGGCCAATCGCCTCGGCGTTTGGCCCCGATCGGCTGGATGGCAACGGAAGCCTGCTGCCGGGCCGGGGTACCTTCCGACCCTTCGCGCGCCGAACCGGCGCCTCGGGTTCATGCAAACCGATCAGGAGGCCGATATGGCTGAGAACACCGCTTTCGAGACCATCCAGGACGACGATCTCGGCGACGAGGCGCTGGACAAGATGGGCGGGGGAAAGATCTGCCACCATGTCTCGGCCCTCTCCTTCTGGCCGAACAAGTGCGATATCGACGTCTGACGCGGCGAGACCCGGCGGGCGCAGTCCGCGCGCAATAACGTCGGGAAACGGTCCCGGAGCTGCTTAGAGCAGCGAGCCCTGGGGACCAGCCTTACTGGCGTCCTTCGCGCGAGGCCGGGGCTTCGGCGTGGCCGCAGGCCCCGTGCCGGCGACGGTCGCGCCGACCTCGCCGTCTCGGAAGCGGATGGCGATTGCCATGCCGGGATGGGTGCCGGCGGCGGCCGTGACCGGTGTGCCGTCCGCCCCCTGGACCAGGGCGAAGCCGCGTTCGAGCACCCGTTCGTAGGACAGGGAGCCGAGCAGCTGGGCCTGGGCCGCGAGGCGGGTTCCACCATCGCGAATCGAACGGCTTACCGCGCGGGTCATGACCGAATCGGCCTCCTCCAGCCGGCGCCTGCCGCGGGCGATTCCATCCAGGATCGGCTTGGCGCGCAGGCGTGAGGCGGCGGCCTTCAGACGCTGGTCCGCCATGCCGACGGCATGTCTGGGCGACGGCAGGCGACTGGCGAGATTGTCCAGGCGGGCAGCGCGCCGTTCC
>JAQCGR010000182.1 GCA_027619995.1 Pseudomonadota bacterium
AGGGCAGGGCGGCGACCCGATCGGGCGGAGAGGAAGGGCAAGCCATGAAAACCCATGCGCGGGTGGTCGTCGTCGGCGGCGGGGTGGTCGGGGTCAGCACCCTCTATCATCTGGCCAAGAAGGGTTGGTCCGATGTCGCCCTGGTCGAGAAGGCGGACCTGACCCACGGCTCGACTTGGCATGCCGCCGGTCTGCTGCCCCTGTTCAACATGAGTTACACGGTCGGTCAGCTCCATAAATACAGCGTCGATCTGTATAAGGCGCTGGAGGCGGAGACCGGTCAGTCCGTCAGTTTCCACGTCAACGGCAACCTGCGCCTGGCGACCAATCGGGCGCGGATGGACGAGTATTACAAATATTGCGGCACGGCGAACACGATCGGCGTGCCCTTCCGCATGGTGACGCCGGCCGAGATCAAGGAGCTCTGGCCCTTGTGCAACACGGAGGGGCTGGTCGGCGCGCTTTATCACCCGGATGACGGCCATGTCGCGCCGGCCGATCTGACCATGGCCCTGGCCAAGGGCGCGCGCGACCGCGGGGCGGAAATCTACCGCCAGACCAAGGTGACGGGTTTCGAACGGAAGCCATCGGGCGAATGGCTGGTCCGCACCGACAAGGGCGATATCGCCTGCGAGCATATCGTCACCGCCACCGGCTCCTGGGCGCGCCAGACCGGGGCGATGCTGGGCCTCGACCTTCCGACCATCCCGGTCGAACACCAGTATATCGTCACCGAGGAGATCGAAGAGCTGGCCGAACGCAAGGCCCAGGGCCTGCCCGAGATGGCGGTGCTGCGCGAATCCGATGCCTCATATTACATGCGGGAGGAACGCCAGGGCCTGATCCTCGGGCCCTATGAGAAGGGCGCGCCGGCCTGGGCCGTGGACGGGGTGGCCGAGGATTTCGGCCAGGAACTGCTGGTCCCCGATATCGAGCGGCTGGAGCCCCATATCGAGGCCGCGATCAACCGGGTGCCGATCTTCGGCAAGGCCGGGGTCAAGGAAATCGTCAACGGCCCTATCCCCTATACCCCGGATGGCAGCCCCCTGATTGGTCCGGCCTACGGCCTGCCCAATGTTTGGCACAACGAGGGCCATAGCTTCGGCATCACGGCGGCGGGCGGGGCCGGCTGGCAGCTCGCCGAATGGATCGTGGAGGGCGAGCCGGGCATCGACATGATGGCCCTCGATCCGCGCCGCTTCGGGGCCTATGCGAACCGCAACTACCTCAAGGCCAAGAACGAAGAGACCTATGAGAACGTCTTCGTCATCCACTATCCGGACGAGGAACGCCCCGCCGCCAGGCCGGCCAAGACCAGTCCCTGCCACGACCGGCTGGACGCCAGGGGCGCGGTCTGGGGCCAGCGCTATGGCTGGGAGAGGCCGAACTGGTTCGCGCCGGACGGGGTGGAGCGCAAGGATGTCTGGAGCTTCCGCCGCACCAACTATTTCGCACATGTCGGCGCGGAATGCCGCGCCCTGCGCGAGCGGGTCGGGCTGATCGATCTGGGCAGCTTCTCGAAGTTCGAGGTCGAAGGGCTTGGCGCGGAAACCTGGCTCGACCGGTTGGTGGCCAATCGCCTGCCCACGCGGACCGGGCGTATCCAGCTTTGCCATGCCCTCACCGCGAAGGGCGGTGTGCGGTCGGAATTCACGATCACGCGGCTGGGCGACGATAAATTCATGCTGATCAGCTCCGGCGCGGCGGAGCGGTTCGACCATGATTTCCTGCTCAAGCGCCTGCCGCATGAAGGCGTCACCCTGCGCAACGTCACGACCCAGCGCGGCACCTTCGTCGTTGCCGGGCCGCGTGCCCGGGATTTGCTGGCGAAGGTGACGGAAGCCGATCTGTCCAACGAGGCCTTTCCCTGGCTGACCGGGCAGAGCATCGATCTGGGCCTGGCTTCGGACATCCGCGCCCTCCGGGTCAATTTCGTCGGCGATCTGGGCTGGGAACTGCACCACCCGATCGAATACCAGAACCACATCTTCGATCGTCTGGTCGAAGCGGGTGAGGAGTTCGGCCTAGCCATGGTCGGGATGCGGGCGATGGACAGCCTGCGCCTGGAAAAATCCTACCGCATGTGGGGCCAGGATCTGACCCGGGACTACACCCTTCTCGAAGCCGGACTGGGTCGTTTCGCCCGCCTCGGCAAAGGTGCCTTCACGGGCCGGGACGCCCTGGCGCGCCAGCAGGATGAAGGCCTGCCCAACCATTTCGTGACCATCGAGGTCGATGCCGAGGACGCCGATTGCTGGGGCAACGAGCCGTTGTTCAAGGGCGGCGAGATGATCGGCCGGGTGACCGCCGGCGGTTATGGCCACTTCATCGGGAAGAGCCTGGGCATCGGCTATATCCGGCCCGAATTCTCGGCCCCCGGCACGGAATTCGAAGTCGAAATCCTGAATGCGCGCCGGGCGGCGCGGGTCATCCCGGAATCGCCCTACGATCCCGACAACACGAGCCTGAAAGGCTGATGCCATGGCACGAGAGGAAGGCCGTCGAGGCGGTCGCGCGGCCCGCAGGGCGCTGCGCACGACTCGGGTGATCGAGGTCCTGCCGGCGCTGATCCCGCAGATTCCGCTGGTCGAGGTGATGAACGCCGAGGGCGAGGAGCTGATCCACGACCCCTCAATGAAGATCCTCGAGGAGGTCGGCATCGACTTCCGCGACGACGAGGCCCTGGCCGTCTGGAAGGATTTGGGCGCCGATGTGAAGGGTCAGCGCGTGCATATCCCGCGCGAGCTGCTGATGGGCCTGATCGCCAAGGCACCGAGCGAGATCACCTTCCATGGCCGCAACCCGGAACGGGGCCGTGCTGGTCGGCGGCGACAGCATGACCTTCGCGCCGACCTACGGCTCGCCCTTCGTGCTCGATTTCGAGAACAAGCGGCGCTACGGGACGATCGAGGATCTCAACCAGTTCCACAAGCTGGCCTATATGCAGAAGAGCATGCATTTCACCGGCGGCATCATCTGCGAGCCGGTCGACGTGCCGGTGCCCAAGCGTCATCTGCACATCGCCTACAGCCTGCTGAAATGGTCCGACAAGCCTTTGATGGGGGCAACCACCAGCCGCGAGCGGGCCGAGGATTCGGTGGCCATGGCCCAGCTCGCCTTCGGCGAGGAATTCATCCGCGACCACACGGTGATGACCTCGATCATCAACTGCAATTCCCCGCTCGTCTGGGATTCGACGATGCTGGACGCGCTCAAGGTCTATTCCGAGAACAACCAGTCCGTCATCGTCTCGCCCTTCGTGCTGGCCGGGGCGAACACCCCGGCGAGCAGCACCGCCTCGGTCGCGCAGCTCAACGCCGAAGCCCTGGCGGGCATCGCCTTCGGCCAAGCCTGGCATGCCGGCGCGCCGACCATCTACGGCCAGTTCCTGGTCGCCGTTTCGATGAAGTCCGGCGCGCCGATGGCCGGCACGCCGGAGCTCGGCCTGATGAACCTGATGGTGGGCCAGCTCGCCCGGCGCTACGGCCTGCCCTGGCGGTCGAGCGGCATGCTCTCGGGCTCCAAGCTGACCGATGCCCAGGCGGCCTATGAATCGATGGCCAATATGTTCCCGATCATGTTCGCACGCTCCAACCTGATCATGCATGCCGCCGGTTGGCTGGAGGGCGGGCTGACCGCCGGCTTCGCCAAGTTCATGCTCGACTGCGAGCAGGTCGAGATGCTCTACCGCTTCGCCCAGGGTCCGCAATTCGGCGATTTCGACGCGGCGATGGACGCGGTGCGCGCGGTCGGGCCGGGCAGCCATTATCTGGGCACGCCCCATACCCAGGAGCATTTCCAGACCGCCTTCTTCCTGCCCGATCTGGCGGATAACGGGACCTACGAGCAATGGCTGGCCGAAGGCGCGAAGGATTCCAACCAGCGCGCCCTCGAGGCGGCCCGAAAGGCGCTCGACGAATACGAGGAGCCCAAGCTCGACGAGGGGCGCAACGAGGCCCTGCTGGACTATATGGCGAAGCGCGAGGCCGAACTGCCCGACGATGTGACGTGAGGAGCCGGCCCCGATTCGGTCGGGCCTCATGCTGAGCCTGTCGAAGTATGAGGCCGTGGCACGGTCCGGCGGGTTGCCATCCTCATCCTTCGACAGGCTCAGGATGACGGGAGCCGGCGAACGGGTATGCGGCCGCGACTGGTCTCTGCGCGACAAGGGATTGTCGCGCAATGCAAAGCCCGGTTTTCCAGGCTAGTCATAAGGTCGCAGGAGTCCGGACTTGCCGGGCGGTTCGCGTCAGGGAGACAGCATCATGGCGGACGACGATCTCGATCTCTCGACCCTGCCGGACGACGAACTCGTCGCGCAGATGCATGACGATCTCTATGACGGTCTGAAGGAAGAGATCGAGGAGGGGGTCAACCTGCTGCTCGGGCGGGGATGGACGCCCTACAAAGTCTTGACCGAGGCGCTGGTCGAAGGCATGCGGATCGTCGGCATCGATTTCCGCGACGGCATTCTCTTCGTGCCCGAGGTCCTGATGGCGGCCAATGCCATGAAGGGGGGCATGTATATCCTGCGCCCCCTGCTGGCCGAGACCGGGGCCGAGAAGATGGGCACCGTGGTCATCGGCACGGTCAAGGGCGACATTCACGACATCGGCAAAAACCTGGTCGGCATGATGCTCGAGGGCGCGGGCTTCGAGGTCTTCGATATCGGCATCAACACGCCGGTCGAGGAATATCTGGAGGCCCTGGAAAAGCACGACGCCGATATTCTCGGCATGTCCGCCCTGCTGACCACGACCATGCCCTACATGAAAGTCGTGGTCGACAAGATGAAAGAGAAGGGCATCCGCAACGACTATATTGTCCTGGTCGGCGGCGCGCCCTTGAACGAGGAATTCGCCAACAGCGTGGGGGCGGACGCCTATTGCCGCGATGCGGCGGTGGCGGTGGAGACGGCCAAGCAGATGATGGCCAGCCGCCAGGGTTCGGTTGCGGCGCGCATGAAGGCCGACGCCGCGGCGGCGGGTGCCTGATCCCTTGGGCCGGCAACCCAAGACTCTTCTGATCGCCTGCGGGGCCCTGGGGCGCGAGATCGTCGACCTGATCCGGGTCAACCATTGGTTCGCCCTCGCCGTGACCTGCCTGCCGGCCGACTGGCACAACACGCCCCAACGCATTCCAGAAGGCGTGCGCCGCAAGATCCATGAGGCGCGCGAACACTATGACGAGATCGTCGTGCTTTACGGCGATTGCGGCACCAGCGGCTTGCTCGACAAGGTCTGCGCCGAGGAGGGGGTGGAACGCATCACCGGCCCCCATTGCTATTCCTTCTATATGGGCGGGCCGGATTTCGACGCTTTGATGGCGGACGACCCGACCACCTTCTTCCTGACCGACTATCTGGCCCGGTATTTCGACCGGCTGATCATTCGCGGCCTCGGCATCGACCGGCACCCGGAGCTGCAGGAGATGTATTTCGGCAATTACACAAGGCTGATCTATCTCGCGCAGACCGACGCGATCCGGCGTTGGACGCTTCGGCCCGCGCGGCGGCGGCGCGGTTGGGTTTGGCCTTCGAGATCCGGCGCACGGGTTATGGCGAGTTGGGCAGCTTCATGGCGCGAGCGGCGGAGGGGAGCGGGGACGATGGCAGCGCTGACGATCGTCTATTGGCGTGACATTCCGGCTCAGGTGATCGCCAAGGAGGGCCGGATGGCGGAAAAGATCCAGCTTCCCGAGCGGTTCCAGGTGGCGATCGACCAAGCCGCGATGCGCGGCGCGGCGCGGGACTCCGATGCCTATCTCGCCGAATGGCGGCGCGGCGATCCCGAACCCTGCGGCGACGATCTGGCTGCCGCCGCGGCCGAAGCGGCGGTGCGGATCGAGACCGAATACGGCGACGAGCGGCTGCGCGGCCTGGTCCGTGCCGGCGGCAAGGCAGAGGCCTGAGCGGCGCAGCGGCGGAGACACACCGATCTCTTTCGGATCGATTCCATCCAAGGACAGGCCAAGGACAGGATTCAAGGTTATGACCGACACCGTCCTCAGCTCCCCGACCCGGGAGGTCGTGATCGGCTTCGACCGGCCTTTCGTCATCATCGGCGAGCGGATCAATCCGACCGGGCGGAAGAAACTGGCGGCCAAGATGGCCAAGGGCGATTTCAGCACGGTCGAGGCCGATACGCTGGCCCAGGTCCGCGCCGGCGCCCATATGCTGGACGTCAACGCCGGCATTCCTCTGGCCGACGAACCGGCGATCCTGGCCGAGACGATCAAGCTGGTGCAGTCGCTGACCGATGTGCCCCTGTGCATCGATTCCTCGATCGTGGCGGCGCTCGAAAGCGGGCTGGCGGCCTATCAGGGCAAGCCCCTGGTCAAGAAATACGGTGCGGCGGTGATCGGTATTTCCAATGACGGGACCGGCATCTCGGAGGATCCGGATGTCCGCTTCGCGGTCGCCAGGAAGATCGTCGAACGGGCGGCGGATTTCGGCATCCCGCGCGAAGACGTGGTGATCGATCCGCTGGTCATGCCAATCGGCGCCATGGCGCAGGCCGGGCGGGCGGCCTTTCAGATCATTCGCCGGTTGCGCGAGGAACTGAAGGTGAATTCCGCCTGCGGGGCGTCGAATATCAGCTTCGGCCTGCCCAACCGCCATGCCATGAACGCCTCCTTCCTGGCCACGGCGATGGGCGCGGGCATGACCTCGGCAATCCTGAATCCGCTGCACAGCGAGGAGGTCGCGGGCGTCATGGGCGGCGATGTTCTGATGGGTGTGGATCCCGATTGCATGCGCTGGATCCGCAAGTTCCGCGATCCGGCGGGCGCGGCCGAGGGCACGCAGGGCGCCGAAGGCGGGCGGCGGCGCGGCGG
>JAQCGR010000183.1 GCA_027619995.1 Pseudomonadota bacterium
AATGACGATCCTACTGCTACATCAATGAGTTAATGTGAATGTAGGGTGGGGTCACGATTGGACGCGATTGTACAGGAGGGATTGATCTTCTCGGCCTTGGCAATCTCGTCGATGGTCCCGTAGCCGTCATTCTCTCCTGTGTTCTGGGGTTTGTTCAATTGTTCCGATTGCTGCGAAGAAGCCTTTTAGGCGGAGTGCGTCCCGTACCGACTTTGTGTTGTAGGTCCGCAGGCTGGGTTTTGCGGCAAGCAGGGATGTGACCAGTTGGTTTCGCCAGTTGGTGTCTTGTGGGTTGATCCTGCCTTCTTGAAGTTGTTCGCGGATCCAGTCCTCAACACCATGTTCGGGATCGAATATGCTGGGGCGACCTGGTGAACGGCGTGTGACCGCTGGGTCCGTCGTCTCGGGCCCGACAACTGTTCCGTAAACATAGGTGCGATCGAGAAAGGCGAACAAGTCCCCCGGCAGCCGCACTTGATCAAGAAACCTTTCAAATAGTCGTGGAATTGATTTCCTCGGCGAGCGTGCCCCTGCGAAAAAGATGACCCGCCAGTCGTGTTGGGCTGGATCGAAGTCATCGAAATCCGCACCGATGATCACGAGGAACGGGCGATCAGTTTCGTGGATCAATCGACGCGTTGCCTCCGGCCATGTCTTCGCGAGCAAATCATCGATGATAGTGGTGTGACCGTGATCGGTTGCACGAATGATCCTGGCACCGATGCCCACCAAATTTCCAAATTTTGTTGCGTGCGAATGAAGGGCACGGCGGAGTTCGGTCCAAGTCTGGTCCTCAAGAGCGAGAATGAGGATGTATCCGCTTTCCCGCAACGTCAGGCCGCGTAGTGTGGAGAGGTATTCAGTCATCCCCGCGACCCGTCATGCGCTCAAATGTGTCACCAATCTTTGTTGCGGCTTCTGATGCCGCCGATCCAACAAACGCCGCGTAATGACGCTGCAGCATTTCGAGGTCGGTGTGACCGAGTCGGCCGGCAAGGGTTCGCAAGTCCACGCCTGCGACAGCGGCGTGGGTGCTGTGGGTGCGACGCAGATCGTGAACGGTCACGTCCTCAAGCCCGGCCTGACGTCGCGCCTTCTCCCAACGTCGGCGCAGGGTCATTGCAGAGACTGGGAAGACCCGAGCGTCGCCTTCGATACGCCGCTCCTTCTGCCGCTCCAGGATCTCCATCATCGTTCTCGTGCAATGGATCGTTCGTGCCCGGTCTGTCTTGCTCCGCTCGACCATCACGACGTGCTCGCCGTTACCAAGATCGCGCACGTCGCTCCATGCCAGACTGCGGACTTCGCTTTTTCGCATGCCCGAGTGAACAGACCAAAGGATGAATTCGGCCAACCAATCTTCGACATCTCCAGCGGCAGCGAGCAGGCGAACCAGTTCATCGCCGTCGAGGAATCTCTGCCGTCCAACCACGCCCCGGATCGGGGAGGCATCAGCGGAGGGGTTGCCCGTGAGATGGCCGGCGCGCAGGGCCTCGCCCAGGATGGAGCCGAGCGTGGCGAGTTCCCGCTTGACCGTCGCAGGTTTCACCCGGCCTAGGCGCTCGCCGCTCCAACGGTTGATGTCCTGCGCCGTGATCGATCCGAGCGGCATGGCTCCGAACCATGGGACCAGGTGCCGTTCGACATGGACCTTCACGATCGGATAGCTCCTGAGCCGTGTCCTTGCATTGTCGAGCCAGGATCGTGCCCAGTCCGAGAAGAGCACGGCCGGAGCTTCCTCCAATGGTTCGCCGTGATCGGCCTTCCGCTGCAGTTCGCGATGCTTGGCTTCAAGCTCCTCCCAGGACCATGAGGCGAGCGACCCTAACTTGATCTCGAGCGCGGTCCCGGGCGGCTGGTGCTTACCCTTATATATGCCGCCCTTAGGAAGGCGGAACTTGAGCCACGCCGTATCGCCTCTTGAACCGCGGAACACCCCGATGCCGTTGACGTATCTGGGGCGCTTCATGGCCGATTCGGGCAGGCCCGAGATCAAGTCCTCGTATTCTGCGAAGCGGCGGGGTCGGCCTCTTGTTTTCTTAAGCATTCCGCGATATCCGTGGTGGGGAATTCAGTGGGGTATTCTAGCATGGTGCCCAAAAAACACCCCACCAAATCCCCACTGATAACGGATGAAAATCGCTATGAACCTCTATAACGTTGAAAACACCGGAAAAATAATAATCCGTAGAATCAAGAACTTCGATAACAGATAAGACCGATATGCGGGATGCCCTTACATTGACATCGTAGGGGTCACAGGTTCAATCCCTGTCGCGCCCACCATTTCGTTTTCCAAGGCCTAGGACGCGGTTGTTACCCGTGCCTACTTCGTCGCTTTGGGCGCAGCTTGAGCGCGGCCAAATGCGGCCGATCCGTTGCCGGCGGATACGGGCGATGGTCCTGCCGCTCCTCCATTATTGCGACGAGTGCAGGGGGTCCGGCCTAAACGGCCGACGGACCGCTTCCACAGGAACAGGCTCTCATGCTCTCCGCGCCGCGGTCGAGGACGTCGTCTCCTAAGGCGTTGTCGTCATAGGCATTGTCGATGATGTCGCGGCCCTCAATGTCGGTCATGCCAGCCTCCCAGAACCCGCCGATATCCGATCATCGGCCTGCAAAACTCTGCCACGGATCGTATGGCGCGGATATATGCGAATGCGAGTGCATGAAGGACCGGGTGCGCGGAAAGGACCGCCCGCCCAATTCGCTGTTGCGCAGCCGAAATCTGGCTATTCGGTGGGATGCCGGCGCGAGATCCGGCATGTGCAAGCGCTACTCAACCATGCCTGGGCATGCTATCGAGCCAGATCGGCTATCGGGACCAGCAGGAGGAAGCCATGCGGGATCGCGGGATCACGACACGGCCCGGCATCTTGGCCGCCCTTGCCCTCTTGCTGGGGGCCGCGGGGATCGGCCCTGCCCTGGCCGCCAGCGAAAGCTGCGTCGCGGTTTCCAACGGCTCCGGCAAGGCCGCCTGGGTCGGTATTCGCAATCCGAAATGCGCCACCGAGGCAAACGGGTTCGGCGATCTTTGCGCCCAGGGCGGCTTGTCCGACGGCGAATCGGCGAGCTTCTGTCCGCGTCCCGATCTCGCTCTGGGCAAAGAATTCGGCATTGTCTTCATCCAGAACGGCGAGCCCATACAATGCGACAACCTGGTGTTGACCGGGCATGCCCATTTGACGACGGCGGGCGCCTGCGAAACGCGCTGATCTTGGGCTTGGCCCGGGCTCTGGTCCTGGTCCTGGCGCTGTTCGCCGCCGGCCCGGCCGCGGCGGGGGAGGATCAGGCGGCGGGCGGCGGCAAAAGCGCGGCCGAACGGCTCGACGCCCTATGCATGCTCGACGCGTCCAGCAACGCCGCCTATTGCGCCTGCGGCGCGCGGGTCTCGGCCGAGCACCTCGCGCCGCGCGATCTCGATATCATGGCCTTTGCCATGGAGCGGACTGTCTGGGGCGGCAGCGAGGATATCGTCGGCGACGCCAGGGCGGCTTTCGGCCTGACCGAAGAGGAGGTCATCCTCGCCTGGCGCAATATCGCGGCGGCCGGGTTGAAAACCTCGGAAGCCTGCCGCCATCTCCGTTGATGGGGAATGAGCGCGCTTTCGGGTCAAGCGTCTCTCCTTGGTTCGACAATTGTCGAAATATGGATGAAACGAGTGCCCTGTGCGGCGTGTCGACTCTTGCGCATGAGACGCGGCTGCGGGTGTTCCGGACGCTGATCGTCGAGGGGCCGGGCGGCCTGGCCGCGGGCGTGCCGCCTTCGACCCTTTCCGCCCATCCGGACCCATCCATCTGGGTTTGATGGAGAAGCCGGCAACGGTTCGCGTGCCGGAAGGCGCGGGCGAGGGCCGGCCCAAGCAAGTTGACAGCCATGGGGGTCACGCCTATCTTCCCCGCCGCCCAAGCGGAGAAGTCTGATGAAAGTCGTTAACTCGCTGAAAAGCGCGAAGAACCGCCACAAGGAGTGCCGTATCGTGCGGCGCAAGGGGCGGGTCTACGTCATTAACAAGCAGAACCCTCGGTTCAAGGCCCGCCAGGGCTGATCCGCGCGTCGGTTCGGTAAGAGGCCGCGCCGTGAGGCGCGGCTTTTCGTTTGCCCGGATTTTCGCTTTCGCGGTTTTGCGGCGTCATGCGCCGCGCGGTCTGTTGACCATGCCCGCCGCGCCGCCCAGACTCTCCGGATAGATCGCAACGGAAGGCGCGCGCCCATGCAGATGCCCGAACCGGATCGCTCGGTCCAGGATCGCGCGCCGGAGATCCTGCGCGGCCTGCGGGAGATTCTGGTGGGCGAAGCGGTGATCGCCGGCGAGACCGAGCTGCGCGCCTATGAATGCGATGGGCTGACGGCCTACAAGGCCCTGCCGATGGCCGTCGCCCTGCCCAGCACCACGGCCGAAGTGGCGGCGGTATTGCGCTTCTGCCGGGCCCAAGGGGTAAAGGTCGTGCCGCGCGGCGCGGGAACCTCGCTCTCGGGCGGAACCTTGCCGCTGGTCGACGGAATCATCCTCGGCCTGGGCAAGTTCAAGGAAATCCTGGAGGTCGATTTCGAGAACCGCTGCGCCGTCGTTCAGCCGGGGGTGACGAATCTGGCGATCAGCCAGGCGGTCGAACATGCGAGCTTCTATTACGCGCCGGACCCGTCGAGCCAGATTGCCTGTTCGATCGGCGGCAATGTCGCGGAGAATGCCGGCGGGGTCCATTGCCTCAAATACGGTGTCACCACCAACAACCTGCTCGGTGTCGAATTCGTCACCATGGAGGGCGAGGTCCTGCGCATCGGCGGCAAGGCGCTGGATGCCGAAGGCTACGACCTTCTGGGCATCGTGACCGGCTCGGAGGGGTTGCTGGGCGTCATCACCGAGGTCACCGTGCGGCTGCTGCGCAAGCCGGAGACGGCGCGCGCGGTCCTGATCGGTTTTCCGTCGAACGAGGAGGCCGGCGACTGCGTCGCCAAGGTGATCGGCGCGGGCATCATTCCGGGCGGCATGGAGATGATGGACAAGCCGGCGATCCGCGCGACCGAGGATTTCGTCCATGCCGGCTATCCGCTCGATGTCGAGGCGCTGCTGATCGTCGAACTCGACGGCCCGAAGGCCGAGGTGGATCACCTGATCGAGACAGTCACGGATATCGCCGCCGCCTGCGGCGCGGTCTATACGCGCGTGAGCGAGACCGAGGACGAACGCCTGACCTTCTGGGCCGGGCGCAAGGCCGCCTTCCCGGCCATCGGTCGGATTTCTCCCGATTATCTCTGCATGGACGGCACGATCCCGCGCCATCGCCTGCCCGAGGTGCTGACCCGGATGGCGGAGCTTTCGGAAAAACACGGGCTGCGGGTGGCCAATGTGTTCCATGCCGGGGACGGCAACCTGCACCCTCTCATTCTCTATGACGCGAATGCCCCCGGGGAATTGGAGAAGGCGGAGGATTTCGGCGCCGATATCCTGCGGCTCTGCGTTGAGGTCGGCGGCGTCCTGACAGGCGAGCATGGGGTCGGCGTCGAGAAGCGCGACCTGATGCCCGCCATGTTCTCGGAGGAGGATTTGAAGCAGCAGCAGCGTGTCAAATGCGCCTTCGATCCCGACGGGCTGTTGAATCCGGGCAAGGTCTTCCCGGTCCTGCACCGCTGCGCCGAACTGGGCCGCATGCATATCCACCGGGGGCGTGTGCCCTTTCCGGACCTCCCGCGTTTCTAGGATGGCGGAGGAAGAGCCGAGCGCGGCGGTCGCGCCGATCCTGGATGCGGTGCGCCGGGCCGTGGCGGAGGAGGCGCCGCTCGAGATCGTCGGGGCAGGCACCAAGCGCGGCTTGGGACGGCCGGTCGAAGCGGCCGATCGCCTGGTCCTGTCGGGGCTGACGGGGATCGATCTCTACGAACCGGCGGAACTGGTGTTGCGGGCGGGCGCCGGCACGCCGCTGGCCGAGATCGAGGCGGCGGCCGCGGCGAATCGCCAGCAATTGTCCTTCGAACCGCCGGATTTCGGCCCGCTCTATGGCGGGGAAGCGGGACGGCACACGATCGGCGGGGTGATCGCCTGCAATCTGGCCGGGCCGCGCCGGATTCAGGCGGGCGCCGCACGCGACCATTTCCTGGGCGTCGACGCCGTCAGCGGCCGGGGCGAGGTCTTCAAGGCCGGGGGGCGGGTGGTCAAGAACGTCACTGGCTATGACCTCTGCAAGCTGCTGGCGGGGTCCCACGGCACTCTCGCGGTCATGACCCGGATCACGATCAAGGTCCTGCCCGCCCCTGAGAAGATCCGCACGGTCATGGTGCTGGGCCTGAGCGACGAAGCGGCGGGCGCCGCCATCCGCGCGGCGATGGGCAGTCCCTACGAGGTTTCCGGCGCGGCCCATCTGCCCGCCGCCATTGCGGCCGAAAGCCCGGTCGATATGGTGCGCAATGCGGGCGGCGCGGTGACCCTGATCCGTGTCGAAGGCCCCGGGCCGTCGGTCGAGGCGCGCGCCGCATCCCTTCACGCCATGCTGGCCGAATTCGGCGGGACCGAGGAATTGCACAGCAGCCGCTCCGTCACCCTGTGGCGGCATCTGCGCGATGCCAGTGCCTTCGCGGCGGAGACGGTGCGGCCCTTGTGGCGGATCTCGGTTCCGCCGAGCGCCGGAGCGGCTCTTGCGGCCCGCGTCGCGGCGGCCGGTCCCTTGCGTCATTGCTTCGATTGGGCCGGCGGGCTGGTCTGGCTGGAACTGCCGGACGAGGGCGACCGGGCCAGGGTTTCGCTTGTGCGCGCGGCGGCGGCCGAGGCGGGCGGCCATGCCTTGCTGATGCGGGCGTCGCCGGGCCTGCGGGCGGAGGCGCCGGCCTTCCACCC
>JAQCGR010000184.1 GCA_027619995.1 Pseudomonadota bacterium
ACCCCGCGGGCAATACCTTTGGCCGGGTCGGTCCCCAGAGCGGCCCTTGCGTGATGAGCGGCTCGCATATCGACACCGTGCCCGATGGCGGCCCGCTCGACGGCGCCTTCGGCGTGCTCTCCGCCCTGGAAGTCGCGCGCAGCCTCAAGGATTCGGGCCTCGACCTGCCGTTCGGCTTCGAATGCGCGGCCTTCGTCGAGGAGGAGGGACGTTTTCTCGATTGCATGGGCTCCAAGGCCATGGCCGGCCAGCTCGACCTGGAGGAGGTCGCCCATGCGACCGATCCCCACGGCAAGAAGCTGACCGATGCGATGAAGGCCGCCGGTTTCGACCCGGCGCGTATCACTCAGGCCCAGCGCCCGAAAGGCGACGTGAAGGCCTATATCGAGATTCATATCGAGCAGGGCCCGGTGCTCGAACAGGCGAAGCTGCCGATCGGCGTGGTCGAGGCGATTGTCGGCATCAACCACACCCGCGTTATTTTCGAGGGCGAGCCGGATCATGCCGGCACCACGCCCATGGATCTGCGCAAGGACGCCTTCACTGGCGCGGCGGAATACGCCTATCGGATGCGCCAGATCGTGCTGGCCGAAGGAACCAAGGACCGCGCCCGCATTACCTTCGGCATTGTCGATTTGCTGCCCGGCGCGGCCAATATCGTGCCCTACGAGGTCTCCATGATGCAGGAGATCCGCGACGTGGCGGACGACAAGGTCGATATGCTCTATGCCAAGGGCGAGGCCCTGGCCAAGGAGATCGCGGAGAAGCACAAGTTGGGCATGCGCTACGAATACCAATCGCGCAATCTCGCGGCCGCCATGGACCGCGACATCCAGGCCCATATCCGCGAGGCGACCAAGGTGCTCGATCTGCCCTTCGTCGATATGCCCTCGGGGGCGGGACATGACGCCCAGGTCGTCGCCCGGGTCGCGCCTGCGGGCATGATCTTCGTGCCGAGCAAGGGCGGGCGCAGCCATCGCCGCGACGAATGGACCGATTGGCCCTATCTCGAGAAGGGCGCGAACGTCCTGCTGCAATCCGTCCTGCGCCTGCTGCACGCCTAACGAATCGGCCGATCGTCTGGCCCTGGTGACGCGCTCAAGCGGCGCGTTTGGGGCGCCGTACTGGGCGCGGTGCGCTTGGCGGCGCGGGATCGTTAGCCGGCATGGGCGGCCCCTCCGCTGGCGCGCTCGCCAGTTCGATCTCCGTCCGATAGCTGGCGCGCCCAAAATAAAGCCCCACTCCCAATCCGGCGATTAATCCTGCGATCGGTGCGAGCAGACCATGGGTCGTGGACGTGACGAGGCCCTCGGCCGGCATGACGAGGGCGGCCGTCAGCGCCGCAACCACACAGCCGACGAACAGGCCCGCGGCGACGGCCGTCGTGGCGGCATAGAAAAACGGCCTGCGCGACCGCGAGCCCCCGATCTTCAAGGCTTTCTTCCTTCCCGATCCGGACGGGCGCCCAGCGCGCCCCCGATGCTGGGCTAGATGGGATTGCCGCCCGCCGGGACCCCATGTCGGTTGGGATCTGGAGCCATGCAGCCGGCGCGTGGATCGGCGGCACGGGTTTTGCCCGGGCCAACCCTGTTGTGTGAAATTCCGCCGGCCGCCATCGGGCTCCAAAAATTTTGAACGCCGCGGCGGATAGGGTTCGTCCCGGTTGCGCCTGCCTTATTGTTGGATTCCCCCGCCTCGGAGACTGCCCGGTGCCGTATCAGACAGCCTTGATCTCGACGATTGTGGTGGCCTTCGTTCTGGCCTTCTGCGCCGGGTTCGTCGCGCGCAAGATGAAGATATCGCCGCTCGTCGGCTATCTCATGGCCGGGATAGCGATCGGGCCGTTCACGCCCGGCTTCGTCGCGGATCTCGATCTCGCGGCCCAGCTTGCCGAACTCGGCGTCATTCTCCTGATGTTCGGGGTCGGGCTTCACATCTCTTTCGCCGATCTTCTGGCCGTCCGCGCTATCGCGTTTTTCGGGGCTTGCGCTCAGATGGTCGTGACGGTGGCGGCCAGCGCCGGCTTTTTCCTCTTGCTGGGATGGAGCCTCGAGTCGGGCCTCCTGCTTGGCCTGGCGCTATCGGTCGCAAGCACCGTCGTCCTGCTCCGCCTTCTCGAGGAGCGCGGTGAGCTCGACACGATCGGCGGCCGGATCGCCGTGGCCTGGCTGATCGTTCAGGACATCGCCATGGTGCTGGTCCTGGTGCTCCTTCCGGTCTTCGCCGAGATCGCCGATGCCGCGCCGGGCACCGATGTCTCTTCGGATGCCGGTGCGGAACTGGCGCTGACGATCCTGTTGACCCTGGCGAAACTCGCCGCCTTCATCGCATTGATGCTGGTGGTCGGACGGCGCGCGGCCCCCTGGTTGCTGCGCCATGTCGCGCGCACCGGCTCGCGGGAGTTGTTTACCCTGGCCGTGCTCGCCTCCGCGCTCGGTATCGCCTACGGCTCGGCCGAGTTGTTCGGCGCATCTTTCGCGCTCGGCGCATTCTTTGCCGGCGTCGTGCTCAGCGAATCAGATTTCAGCCATCAGGCCGCGGCGAATTCCCTTCCGTTCCGAGACGCCTTCGCCGTGTTGTTCTTCGTCTCGGTCGGCATGCTCTTCGACCCCACGGTCCTGGTGGAACGACCGCTCGTCATTCTCGCGGTTCTGGCCATTATCATCCTGGTCAAATCCGTGCCCGCGATGGTCCTGCTGATCGCCTTCCGCTATCCCGCGGGCGCCGCCCTGACCGTGACGACGGGCTTGGCGCAGATCGGCGAGTTCTCGTTCATCCTGGTCGGCATGGGCGTCGCGCTCGGGATGATCCCGCCCGAGGGGCGCGACCTGGTGCTGGCGGGGGCGCTGCTCTCGATCACGATCAACCCTGCGCTCCTGGCGCTCAAGGCTCCCGCCGCGCGATGGATGCACAGCCATCCGCGACTGATAGCCGCATTCAAACGCTCCGGCGACCACCTGACCGAGCTGGCGCCGACACACGGCGACTCAAGACATGAAGGGCATATCATCCTTGTCGGCTATGGGCGTGTGGGCAATGCGGTCGGTGATATCCTCGCGGAACACGGGTTGCCCTTCGTGGTGGTGGAACTCAACCGGCGGGTGGTCGAGACTATCCGGGGCCGGGGCATACAGGCGATCTATGGCGATGCCGGCGCGCCCGGGGTTCTGACGGCGGCACTTGTCGAACATGCGCGGCTCCTCATTGTCGCCAGCCCCGATGCCCTGCACACCCGCGAAATCTTTCGGTCCGCGCGCGCGGCCAATCCCCTAATCGAGGGCATCGCCCGCTCGCACAGCGATCGCGAGCGGGCAGTCCTGGAAGAGGCGGGGGTCAACCGCGCCATCGTCGGCGAGCGCGAACTGGCCGCCGGGATCGCGCGCTACGCCCTGCAACGCCTGGAGATCGCGCCGCACGAACCCCGCGCGGAAGATTAGGGCCGCCGCGTCAGTGGCGCTGCCCCTCGGTGTCCGGCACGGCCGGGCGGGGTTTCGGAATCCGGCGGCGGGCGATGCCGTCGATCTCAACCCGGCAACCTTCGACCATCCAGGTGACGCCGACGCAGGTCCGTGCAGGCATCGCGCCCGGCTCGAAATACTGCGTATAGACTTCGTTCATGCCGTCGAAATCCTCGCCCTGGGTCAGGAAGACCCGCACCGTGACGATATCCGAGAAATCGTGCCCGACCTTGGCCAGCACGGCGCCCAGGGCATCCATCGCCGCCTTGGTCTCGGCCCGGATATCGCCCTGGGCGGCTTCGCCGCCGGGCACGTCGGTGCAGCATTTCCCGGCCAGGAAGATGTATTCGCCGTCCATCACGGCATCGCTCAGCATCGGCGCATCGCCTGTGATCCGGTGGAATTTACTCATGGCATGAACTCCTTTCTCGTTGTCAGACGGGCGGGGGACAGCATGGCAGGTTCCAGCCCGAGCGCCGCAAGACCGGCGGGCCAGGCTTGCCCACGCAGCAGGGTCGCGGCGGCCTCGGAAAGGCCGGGACTGGTCTGGATCCCGGCGCCACCCTGGCCGGCCAGCCAGAAGAAGCCCTCGGCCTCGTAATCGAAGCCGATGACGGGAACCCGGTCCGCGACGAAACTGCGCAACCCGGCCCAGCTATGCTCAATCCGTCGCACCTGCAGGACCGTCGCCTGCTGGATGCGCTCGACGCAGACCGCGATATCCATCTCGTCCGGCTGGGCGTCCTGGGCCGTCATCGGGGTTTCGTCGGCGGGGGAGGCGAGCAGCTTTCCTACTTCCGGCTTCAGATAGAACTCCTCGCTCATGTCGTCGAGTTCCGGCCAATCCGTGGGGTCCATGCCTTCGGGCGGATCCAGGATCAGAGCGGTGCGCCGCTTTGGGACCAATCCGATCGGTCGGACCCCGGCAAGCAGGGCGATCGCATCGGCCCAGGCCCCGGCGGCATTGACGACGACCGGGGCTTCGATCCGGCCCGCGGTGGTCTCGATTTGCCAGACTCCCCCGCGCCGGGACATCGCGCCGACCTCGGCATCGGTCAGAAACCTGGCGCCCGCCGCCCGCGCGCCGCGCAGGAAGCCCTTGTGGATCGCGTCCACGTCGAGGTCGCAGGCCTTCGGTTCCAGGGCCGCGTGGGCGGCATAGCCCGGGCGCAGGATCGGCAACAGCCGCTCGGCCTCGGCCGGGTCCAGGATCTCGATTCCGTCCCCCGCCTCGGCGCAAAGCGCATCGTAGTCGCGCCTCTGGTCCTCGCGCCCGACAAACAGCCAACTCCGCCGCCGGGTCAGTGGTGCCTGCGCGAAACCCTCGGGCGGCGTCTCCAGAAACGGACGGCCGAAACGGGTCAGCGCGCGGATCGCCGGCGCGCCCAGAGTTTCGGAGAGGCCGGCAGCCGATCGCCCTGTGCTGTGATAGCCCGGTTGGCTTTCCCGTTCGAGAAGGGTGACCGAACAATGGGGCGCCATGCGGTAGGCGATGGCCGCTCCGGCGATGCCGCCCCCGATGACGGCCAGGTCGCAGTTCATCCAAGCTCCTTCTTTCGCACTCCCGATTCGGGTTGTAATCTAACCTCCGAAACGCAGCGCCGACAGATCGGCTTGCGCATTGAAACGAGGGAGGGAACCGATGGCCACCGCGCTTCGAGAAGTCGGGACGGCAGCCGATGCCGAACGCCAGGTGCGAGTCGATCTCGCAGCCGTTCACCGTTTCGCGCACCGGTTCGGCTGGGATGACAGCATCTTCAACCATCTGACCCACACCGTTCCGGGCCGTACCGACCGGTTTCTGGTCAAGGCCCACGGCTTGCTGATGAGCGAGGTGACGGCCAGCAACCTGATCACCGTCGACCAGGACGGCACGACCGTCCAGGGCGAGGGCACGGTCGAGCGCTCGGCTCTGCATATCCACGCCGCCATGCATTTGGGCGCGCCTCAGGCGGCCTGCATCCTGCACGTTCATCCGCCTTATGCGACCTGGCTGACCTGCATGCAGGACAACCGGCTGAAAATGACCAACCAGAACACGATGCGTTTTTACGACCGCATCGCCTATGACGACGTCTATGGCGGCATGGCGACCGCGCGCGCCGAGGGCGAGCGCATGACCAAGGCGCTGGGCAACCACTCGGTCATGATGCATGCCAATCACGGCGTCACGACAGCCGGGCCGACGGTCTCCGCGGCCTTCTACGACCTCTACTATCTGGAGAAGATCTGCCAGGAGTATTTCCTGGTCGTCTCTTCCGGCGCCGCGCCGCGGGTGATCGACGACAAGGTCGCGGCCCAGGTCGCCAAGGATTTGATGGACGAGTACGAGGAGGGTTCCGCCCTGACTTGGGCGGCCTGGAAACGCGTGCTCGACCGCGAGGAACCCGATTACAAGGATTAGGCCGCCATGGTCGATCTGTTGAGCGAGGAGCAGGTCCGGGACTATCGGGCGCGTGGCTATCACACCCCGATCCGCGTGATGGACGAGGCGGAGGCGCTGGAGCGCCGCCGCTGGGTCGAGCGGATCGAGGCGGAGCAGCCGGATCTCTATAAGAAATGCGATCTCAAGGCGCAGATGCTGGTGCCCTGGATCGACGACCTGACGCGCAAGCCGGAACTGCTGGAGCCGATCTCCCGGCTTCTCGGCCCCAATCTGATCTGCTGGAATGCCAGCTTCCGGATCAAACGCAACGATGGTCGCCACCACGCCGGCTGGCACCAGGACACGCGCTATATCGATCTGCAGCCGCCTGGCGTGATCGCCTTCGTGGCCCTGTCCGATTGTTCGCGCGAGGCCGGGTGCCTGCGCGCGATCCCCGGCACCCATCGCGGGCCGATCCTGACCCACACGGACAGCGCAAGCGCGGACAGCATCCTGACCCGAGGCCAGTTCATCACCGATCCGCTGAAGGAGAGCAGCGCCGTGGACCTCGCCCTGAAGCCGGGCGAGGTGGCGTTGTTCGACCACGGCATCGTCCACGGCTCCGGCCCCAACACCTCGGGCGACCGGCGCATCGGCATGATCTTGGGCTATTTCGCGCCCCATTCCCGGCCGGTGAACGGCTCGACCATGTCCGGCATGGTGGTGCAGGGCGCGGACGAGTATGGGTTTTTCCGCCCAGATCCGCAGCCGGGTGGGGAATTTGAGGACACTGCCCTCGCCGCGCACCATACGGCGGTGGAGGCACAGACCCGCGAACTGCTCTACGCCGGCAGCGAACGCAAACCCGTCGCGCTGGGTTAGACGCAGAGGCGATGATGCCCCAAGCAATCGCAATGGCGTGCCAGCCCCACCTCACCCCTCCCTCTCCTCCCCAAATGGGGAGGAGAGGGAGGGACCCGCGCCGAA
>JAQCGR010000185.1 GCA_027619995.1 Pseudomonadota bacterium
TCGTGGCCATCGCTCGCTGCGTAATGCCGGCTAGGCCGCAACAGCCGGCCTTTGTGCGGACCTTGCTGCAGCGTGATGCCGTGTTCATTCATGTGCATGCGCGGGGTATGCCCGTTGATGTCAGGCGCGATGGAAGCTTTCTCCGGCTTCCAGTCCACCGCTCCATCGCTGCTGCGATAGACCGTCAATGGCGCCGGGGGCTGTCGGTCTTCGACGAAGATCAAGACGTCGCCGCTTGTCTCATCGACGATCGTCCCGCCCCCGTGATAGCCCTTCTCAGAAACGGCGATCGCCTGGCCCCAGGTCTTGCCTCCATCTTCGCTGCGGCGCACGCTGACCCCATCGTTCCCCCACACGGCCAGGACGGCTCCCGTCAGGGTGACGACGACGTTCGGGTAGCGCTGGTCGGCAAACAGACGCTGCTTCTCGAGGACCGGGTCGCCGAGAAAGGCGCCCAGTGACTCCGGAATGGCAGCCCCGGCAGGGCGCGGTTCTCGGGCAATCGACGTGATCGAAGCGGTGAGGCCGACCAGCAGGACGGCGCATGAGAGTTGCCATGAGTTCATTGTTAGAATGAGAACCCGGGTTGGGGAGTCGCCGGGTCGCCGGGGTCAGGCCAGGATGTCGCGCACCACGTTGCCGTGGACGTTGGTGAGGCGGCGCTCGATGCCGTTGTGATAGTAGGTGAGGCTCTCGTGATCGATGCCCATCAGGTGGAGCACGGTGGCGTGGAAGTCGTGCCACGAGACCGGGTTTTCGGTGGTGCGCCAACCGATCTCGTCGGTGGCGCCGTAGGCGATGCCGGGCCTGAGGCCGGCGCCGGCCATCCACACGGAGAAGCCGCCCTTGTTGTGGTCGCGCCCGGGGCCGACCTTTCCCTTGGCGGACTGCGCAAATGGGGTGCGCCCGAACTCGGTCGTGAACAGCACGAGGGTTTCTTCGAGCATGCCGCGCCGGCCGAGATCGGCGAGCAGCGCGGCGACCGGCTTGTCGATGCGCGCGGCTTCTGCGCCGTGGTTCTCTTTGACATTCTCGTGCGCGTCCCAGCTCGCGCGCGGGCTCCCGCCGATCGGGCCGCCGGAGAACACCTGCACGAAGCGCACCCCGCTCTCGAGGAGGCGCCGCGCGAGCAGGCAGCGCTTGCCGCAGTCGTCGGTCGGGTCTTGTCCGATCCCATACATCTCCAAGGTGGTCGCGTCTTCACCCTTGAGATCGGTGACCTCGGGAACGGATAGCTGCATGCGGGCGGCGAGTTCGTAGCTGCGCATGCGCGCCGCGATCAGGTCGTCGAGCCCGGTGCGCTGCTGGTGCTTTTGGTTGAGCCGCCCGAGAATCTCGCGGGTGATCATCTCTTGCTCGTTGGAGATTGGCTTGGCGGGAAACAGGTCGCGCACCGGGCGCTCGCCGCCGCCGAAACGCACGCCCTGGAACTGGGAAGGCAGAAAGCCATTCGTCCAGTTCGCGGAGCCGCCATTCGGATCGCCGCGCCCGTCTGGCAAGACGACGTAGGAAGGCAGCGAATCGGATTCCGCACCGAGTCCATAGGCGAGCCAGCTGCCCATGGTCGGGAACCCGTTGAACTCGAAGCCGCTGTTCTCAAAGAAAAGCGCCGGCGTGTGGTTGGCCGATTGCGTGACCATCGAGCGGATGACGGTGAGCTTGTCCGCCTGCGCCGCGATGTGCGGGAACATTTCGGAGATCACCAGCCCGCTCTGGCCGCGCGCCTTGAACTCCCAGTCCGCCTGCCGCAGCGGGCCGACCTGGCCGAAAAAGATATCCGGCTTCTCGGAAAGCTGCGCCTCCTTGCCGTGGAGTTTTTCCAGCTCCGGTTTGTGATCAAAGGAATCGAGGTGGCTCAACCCGCCGACCAGGCAGATCTGCACGACCTTCTTTGCCCGCGGTGCGGAGTGCGGCTGAAAACTGGTCGATGGAGCGCTGCGTGCCGACTCCTGGAGCAGCAGGTGAGCGAAGGCCGTGGCGCCGATGCCGCGCACGCCCCAGTTGAAAAACTCACGGCGGGAAAACTCGGTTGGTTGGGGGTTCATCATCATTCGATCACTACAAATTCGTTGCTGTTGAACAAGACGCGCGCCAGGGCGGGCAGGCCATGGGAGGCTGCGAGACCGGCGCCAAGGGCGAGCTCTTCGTCATCCGGCGAGCGCCCGTAGGCGAGCTGGTAGAGGCGTGCCGCCTGCTTGCCAGCGTCCGTGCCTGCCTCGCGCTCCGCACGCCCGGCGAGCCCGTCCGCCATGCGCAACACGAAGGCGTTGTTCAGCAGCGCGAGCGCCTGCAGCGGCGTGGTCGTCACCGAGCGGCTCGGGGCGGTGGTCGCGGGGTCCGGGCAGTCGAACGATTCGAGGATCGTGCTGCGTTGGCCGCGAGGGCTGAAGCGGTAGATCGAGCGCCGGTTCAGGCTGGGATCGTCGTCCTTGTCGAAGGGGGTGTAGTAGGTCGAGCCGTTGTTGGATTCGATCGAGACATCCCTGAAGCCGGGGCCGCCCGCCTGTGGGTTGAGCAGTCCGGAAACCTGCAGCATCGAATCACGCAAGCTCTCGGCATCGAGGCGCACCGGCGACCTGCGCCACAGCAGCCGGTTGTTGGCGTCCGCCGCCATGCCCTGCGGGTGGGGCTTCGACGACTGCCGGTAGGCGCGCGAGGTCACCATCAGCCGGTGCAGGGGCTTGAGGCGATATCCGTTCGCCTTCAGCTCGGCCGCCAGCCAGTCGAGCAACTCCGGATGGCTCGGCCGGCCGCCGCTGAAGCCGAGGTCGTTGGGCGTCTTCACCAGGCCGGCGCCGAAGTGGTGATGCCATAGCCGGTTCACGATTACGCGGGTGAACAGCGGGTTGCCGGGATGCGTCATCCACTCGGCCAGTTTCTTGCGCCGCTCCGCGTCCGGAGCATCTGGCGGCAACCCGAAATCCGCCGGCGGCCCGCTGACGGCGGCGGGGGCTCGCGGCGAAACCGCCTCCTTCGGCTGCAAGGCGTGGCCGCGCTCGAGCAGGTGGGTGACTCCGGGATTGTCCTGCGCTTTGACCGTGTAGACCTTGCGCTTGCCCTCGGAGCCGTAGCGATTCGCCTCTTCCCGGAGGCTTGCCGACTCGGCCCGCAGCCGCGCCAGCGCGTCGCGCTGTTCCGGCGACAGCGCCTCGACGAGTTCTTCTTCCGGCACGTAATGGTTTTCGACGCCTGCGGAGGCCGCCAGGGCATCGGGGCTCAGGGCGCGATCATAGAACTGTGCCCGCAGGATCCGGCCTGCCAGCAATCGGTTGCCGCCGGCGGAGGTCCCGTGGCGGAGGCCGAAAAGAAGCTGGGCACCGCCCCTGGCAAACGTGGCAAGCCCGGTCTTGTAGGCCTTGTCATACGGGACGCCATTGCGGTATCGGGTGATGGTGCCGTCCGCCTGGTAGACGATCGCCACGTGGACCGGCTTCTTGTCCGCTTCGGTCTCCGCCGGGCCGCCGTGGATCAGCGTCCGCGCGAGTGTGTCGCTGCCTGCCATCCAGGCCTGCGGGGTCCCCTCGCCGTAGACGATGGCATCGAATGTATTCCCATCGGTGGTCTGCAGGCTGATCGGCGCACCGCCGCGCTGCCCGAGATTGTCGAGCTCGACCCAGGCCTCCAACGTTTTCTCTGCGATGTCCTTCTCGAGCGGTGCCGTCTTCACATACGCGCCCGCCCCATCCAGGATCAGCGCCCCGTTATCGATGCGCGCCCCGCCGGCCGCCTCGCCGTGCATCCCGCCGAGGCTGTCACGCAGGTCACTGTCGAATTCCCATCGCCCCAGCGGCCGCGGCGGGGCAGGCCCCTCCTTCGCCGGATGCGCCACGCGCGCTGCCAACACTTTGCTCCGGGCGAATGTTTCAATCTCCGAAATCTTGGCCTCGATCTCGCCGCGGCGTGCGTCCAGCGCGGCAAGCTTCTCCACCGCACCGGTGTCCTGCGTCTCCAGTTCGCCGTGATAGACCCCTTTGAGCGCCGAGGCCATCTGGTAGTATTCCTTCTGCGAGATGGGATCGTACTTGTGATCGTGACAGCGCGCGCAATTGATGGTGAGCCCGAGGAAGGTTTGCCCGACCGTGCCGGTGATCTCCTCGAGTTCGTCCTGGCGCGCAGTTTTCTGCATGAACTCGCTCCCGCCGACCACCGTGTTGTGCAGGCCCGCCGCGAGGAACGCGACTGCGGCTTTGCCCTCCATCCCCGGCTTGATCAGGTCACCCGCGATCTGCATCCGCGCGAACTCGTCGTAGGGCGTGTCGTCGTTCAGCGCGTCGATCACCCAGTCGCGGAACGGCCACAGATTGTCGCGCGGGAAATTCCGCTCGAAGCCGTCGCTCTCGCCGAAGCGCGCGACGTCCAACCAGTGGCGCGCCCAGCGCTCGCCATAAGCCGGCGAGGCCAGCAAGCCATCGACGATCTTGCCGTAGGCGGCCTCGCTGGGGTCGTCTTCAAAGGCTCGCACCGCCTCCGCCGAGGGAGGCATCCCGGTCAGGTCAAAGTGCACCCGCCGGATCTGCGCCCGCGGATCGGCCGGCGGCGAGGGCGAGAGTCCTTGCGACTCGAGCTTCGCGGCAAGAAACGCATCGATTGGATTGGCCACCCAATCCGCCTTGCGCACGTTCGGCGGTACCACGCTCGCGACCGGTTGCAAAGACCACCAGTCCGAGCCCGCGCGGGTCTCGGCAGTGGTGGCGGTGGCGGAAGAGCCCAAGAAGAGGCCGCAGATGGTTAAAATTCGAGCGATGGTGGCGCGGGATGAAGTCATGGTGTGGAAGACGCTCGGATACTATGGCAGGTTTTCAGTGCGGTGCGAATCCGGAAAAGAACGCCCCGATGGCAGTTGGAAGAACCCGCTGGAATCGGTTTTGCGCACCCAGTCTTCCAGCGACTGCATTCGAACCAGTCCGCGCCTGCCTCCTGCCCGCCTTGGCCCGTCACGGCGACACCGTCGACAAGCACGCGGAAACGGCATGAATCAGCCGTGGATTCGCCGAACCGAAGGATCGCCGTGGCCTCCACTTTCAGCTGCACCGGCCGCACCGGCCGCACCAGCCGCAGCGGCTGCAGCGGCTGTGACTCGTTCCCAAGCGTCCCCTGTTCGCCGGGCTTCCGGTTCCGCACGACAACCAAGTCGTCGAACCAGCGCGACATCAGGATGCGTGGAAAATATTTGCAAGTTTGCTATCGGGTTCGCTCTGCGCGACCAGCCGCTGTTTTGGTAGCGGAGTTTGCCTGCTGTTTACGGCTTCGTGCCCGCCGGCCTGGTGACGGACGAGAACGGCACCAGCGACCAGCCCGTGCTCTCGGTGAATTCGCGGGCGGCGAAGCACCAGATGACTGCCTTCTTGCCCGCGAGATAGGCTGGGTCCGCCCTGGCGCGGCGCAGGAGGTTCACGCGCGCCGGCGTGGCGCCGGAGCCGCGCACGCCGATCACGTCCACGGTGATGCCGAGTTCGGCCGCGAGCTGGTCCGCGAGTCCGGCACCGGTGCCGTGCAACTCCTCGCCGGAGTGAAAGACCAGCGTATGGCTGTCGCCGAGAAGGACGACCGGGCTGGTCTTGTCCTCGAGCGCGGAGTTATGCGCGCCGGTCACCTCCCGCACCGGCAGTTCCTCGGAGCCCTTGCCGTCCGTGAGGTCGCCGGTGATCGTCCGCTTCCCGGTGTTCCGCGGCGCGCTTTTCCGTGGGATTTTTTTCAAATTATTCTGCGGGGCATTCACATTCTGGCGTGGGCTCCGGGTGAGTTTTTGAGGCATGGCAGACGGCTCCAAAGGGATGTTGCAATTTCGGGCTATCAAGGTGTGTCAGGTTGTTCAAATTGGTCCGTGGATCCCTCTGAATTATGGGAATTTTCAATGAAAATCAGGGGCTTCCATATTGGTACCACGGCCGATTGTGGCGATCACCCTGTCAAGGGTAACATTCCCACCCTCCATTCTAACATTACGCTAATTCACATTTTCTAGAAAGCGATAGAGTTACCAAGACGTCCTACGGTGTAATCTGATGCCAGAAAGGCCCCGTTCCCACGGTAGAAATAGCTACGGAACACCCCGGTCGTGGTCGTGAAGGCGCCGGGCTTGGCCTTCAGCCAGGCGGGCGAACCGAGCCGTGCCTTGATCAGCTTCGCGGTCAGTTCGCAGGCGTGCGCTCAAGAGAGTCAATGGGTTCTTGCTCGCGACACTGCTTGCGCAGTCGCTCGATAGAACTAATCACCAAGCCGGTTCTCTCGGCGATGTCCGAATCCTTGAGAGCTCGCAGCGCGACATGTTCACGCGCACGGATTGAATGGCGTCGAGGTCGTTGGCGTCTGTGTTGGAGAAGGCAAAGGTTTCCGCCAGTGCGATGATCTCGCGCGAGTTGCGGTAGTTGCGATCCAGCTGGTAGCTGCATGAGATGGTTCGTCCGCGCGCCTTGATGCCAAGCTGACTCCAGCTGATCTTTGTACGTCGGTACAATCCCTGGCAGCCGTCGGCGACAATGAGCAAATCCCCATGCTCGGGATCTTCCATCGCGCTCAGTAGACAGGTGAACCAGCTGGGCTCGAAGTCCTGGGCTTCATCGATCAGCACGGCATCGTATTTGTTCACTCGCTCCGCGTTATCGGTGAGGTGTGTCAGCAATCGTTCGCCGAAAGCATCGTTAGGTTCGTCTGGTTGCCACGACAATCCCTGTCCGATAGCCCAGGCGTGGAAGGTTTTGACTGAATGACGTGGGGCAATGGAAGTCGGAAACGGAGCTGGAAAGCGAATGAAGCCATGGTAACGGAAGTAGTATGATGAAAATCACAGTGAG
>JAQCGR010000186.1 GCA_027619995.1 Pseudomonadota bacterium
GGCGGGGAGCCGCAAGGCATCCCAGAAGGAATCTTCCAGCGAAATGCTGGTCCTGTGCCCGGCAATGACGACGGAGCGCTTCAGCGCCATGGTCGATCCATCCGAGCTTTGCCCCTAGTCGCGCGGGCCGGTCATTTCCTCGGGGCGGACGAGGCGATCGAAATCTTCCTCGGCCAGCAGCCCAAGTTCCGCCGCGGCTGCTTTGAGGGTCGAACCCTGGGCATGGGCGTGTTTGGCGATCTTGGCCGCGTTGTCGTAACCGACATGGGGGTTGAGCGCGGTGACCAGCATCAGGGATTCGCGCATCAGCTTGTCGATCCGCTCGCGATTCGCCTCGATCCCGATCACGCAATTGTCGGTGAAGCTGCGCGCGCCGTCGGCCAGGAGCCGGATCGATTGCAGCACGTTGTAGATGATGACGGGCTTGAAGACGTTCAGCTCGAAATGGCCGTTGCTGCCGGCCACGCTGACCGTGACATGATTGCCCATGATCTGGGCACAGACCATGGTCAGAGCTTCGGACTGGGTCGGGTTCACCTTGCCGGGCATGATTGAGGAGCCGGGCTCGTTGGCGGGCAGGTTCAACTCGCCGATGCCGCAGCGGGGGCCGGAGCCGAGCAGGCGGATATCGTTGGCGACCTTCATCAACGAGACGGCCACGGTGTTCAGCATGCCGGACGCTTCGACCAGGGCGTCATGGGCGGCCAGGGCCTCGAACTTGTTCTCGGCCGTAACGAAGGGGAGGTCGGTGATGGTTGCCACCTCGCGCGCGAAGCGCTTGTCGAAGCCGCGCTTGGTGTTGATGCCGGTGCCGACAGCCGTGCCGCCCTGGGCCAGGGGGTAGAGACGGGCGAGGGATTCGCGCATCCGGACCGCGGAGAGTTCGACCTGACGGGCATAGCCCGAGAATTCCTGCCCCAGGGTCATGGGCGTGGCGTCCTGGAGATGGGTCCGGCCGATCTTGACGATATCGGCGAACTCCTTCGCCTTCGCATCGAGGGCGGCATGAAGATGGTCGAGCGCCGGGATCAGGGCGTGGTGGATCTGCTCGACGGCGGCGATATGCATGGCCGTCGGGAAGGTGTCGTTGGAGGACTGGCCCATGTTTACATGGTCGTTCGGATGGACCGGCGATTTGGAGCCGATCTCGCCGCCGAGCATCTCGATCGCCCGGTTCGAGATGACCTCGTTGGCGTTCATGTTGCTTTGCGTGCCCGAGCCGGTCTGCCAGACGACGAGCGGGAAGTGATCGGCCAGCTTGCCGTCGATGACCTCGCCCGCGGCCTCCTCGATGGCCTTGCCCAATTTGGGGTCGATGCTGTCCAGCGCGATGTTGGTCCGTGCCGCGGCCTGCTTGACGATCCCGAGAGCGCGGATGAGGGGTTCGGGCATGCGCTCGCCCCCGATGCGGAAATTCTGCAGACTGCGTTGCGTCTGCGCGCCCCAATAGCGATCGGACGGCACCTCGATCTGGCCCATGGTGTCGGATTCGGTGCGGAACTTGTCGGTCATGGCGGCCTCTCGTCGAGCGGGGTTGGCAGGGCGGTGATTCGGCGCGAGTTTAAGCATGCGACGGTGACCAAGGTACAGGACCAGAGAACAGGTTTAGGGGAGGATGATCGGATGACGGAAGCGCCAGCTTGTCCAGGGCCCGATCCGGCGCCGCGGGTGCCGCGCCTGCGCGCGCCGGCCGCCACGACGGATTGCCATTTCCATATTTTCGGACCGCTCGACAGGTTTCCCTACCAGGCCGAGCGCAGCTTCACGCCGCCCGAGGCGGTGGTCGCTTCCTACCGAAAGGTTATGGACACCGTCGGCATCGAACGCTGCGTCATCGTCCAGCCCAGCGTGTACGGCACCGACAATGCCTGCACCCTGGCGGCCATGGCGGAACTGGGATCGCGCTGCCGAGGCGTGGCGGTAGTCGACGAGACGGTCACGGCCGCGGAGGTCGCGGCGATGGATGCGGCCGGGGTTCGCGGCGTGCGCTTCAACCTGATGTTCAAGGGCGGCGCCACCATCGGCGGGCTTGAGACGGTGGCCGCGCTGATCGTGGAGCATGGCTGGCATATCCAGCTTCTGATCGCCGGGGATTCTCTGGCCGAACATGCCGACCGCCTGCGCCGCCTGCCGGTCGATCTGGTGGTCGACCATATGGGCCATATCCCCGCCGATCAGTGCGACAGCCATCCGGGTTTCGCGGTGCTGCTCGGCCTGCTCGCTGAGGGCAAAGCCTGGGTCAAGCTGAGCGGGGCCTATCGCGTGACGGTGGCGGGGCCGCCCTATGACGATGTCGAACCGGTCGCACGCCGGCTGATCGCGGCCGCGCCGGAAAAGGTCGTCTGGGGCACAGATTGGCCTCATCCGGCCCATTATGGGCCGATGCCGAATGACAGCGACCTGCTCGATCTGGCGGCCCAGTGGTGCGACGACGAGGCGAGTTTGCGCGCCTTGCTGACCGATAACGCGGCCCGGCTCTACGGGTTCTGAGCCGGGCCGCGGCCCAGGAACGTGGCGAGCGCGCGCCAGGGTTCCGGATCCCAGTATCCGCGCGCGGCGCCGGAGGGCGAAGGCAGCACGAAAACGACCGAGGCGCCGATCCAGTCCTCCTGGCGGCCGGGTTCCACCGCCCTGCCGAGCACGACCTTGGCCGCTCGGCAACCGACGAAGGCTACGGCGCGCGGTTGGGCCGTCTCGATCTTCCGTATGAAGGCTTCGGGATCGTCGGCCGCACGCGCCAGAGCGCTATCGGCGCCCGATGCGAATTTGGCGAGATCGGTCAGGCCGATTCCGTGGTCGAGCGCGCCACGGAACTCCTCGGGCGCGAGCCGCCGGGGCAGGATTCCTGTTTCGAAAAGGGTCGGCCAGAACCGGTTGCCCGGTCCGGCGTAATAGGCGCCCAGTCGGGCCGAGGCGGCCCCGGCGGCGCTGCCACAGAACACGACATCGAGTCCGGGACGCAGAAGATCCGGCAGGACCGGCGCGCGATCCCGGAAGCGTTGGTTCAGGATGAATTCTTGCGGAAGCTGTCGAGTGCGATGACTTCGCCTGCGCCGTCTTGCGCTTCGGCCTGCACTTGTTCGCCGCTTTCCGGGGTGGCGGACTCGTCCGCCGGATCGCTTTCGATTCCCGCCGCGTCCTCGTCTTCCGCGTCGCGCGCCTGGAACTGGAGGCCGAACTGCACCGACGGGTCGGCGAAAGTGGTGATCGCGGCATAGGGGATATGAAGCCGTTGCTGCGCCCGATTGAAGCTGAGGGACACCGCGAAGCTGTCCTCTCCGACCTCGAGATCCCAATACTGGTGCTGCAGCACGATTGTCATCTCTTCGCTGTGCTGGGCCCGCAACTGTTTGGGCATCGAGACGCCGTCATGGCCGGTGGCGAAGGTGATGTAAAAATGGTGATTGCCGGGCAGGCCGGTTTCCGCCGCTTTCTTCAGGCTGTCGCGCACCACGCTGCGCAACGCATCTTCGATCATGCGGTCGTATCGCAGCACGTCCCTGGCCATGCGTATCCTTTCCAATCGGCGCTTTGCCCAACAAGGGGTAAGGTGGGGGGCTTCTGTTGCCCGGCGCCCCCCGAGCCGCGCTTACCTATAGCTAGGCAGCGAGGGCCAACTCATGGTTATCATTGGCACTTCTGGAACGGCCCGATGACGGTGGTACCATGCCGAGCAAAAACCAAGCCTTTCAACGCACGTCGATCCTGTTTCGCCCCCAGGGAGCGGGCCATGACCCGCTGAATTTGGTGGAGGCGCCGGGTACTGCCCCCGGGTCCGTTACGCCTAACAAGCAGGGCGTTTATCGCCATAGCCGACAGAAGCCGGCAGTTATGAATATAGGGTCGAAGATGCCGCCTGCAAAGGGTTTCGCGACCGGCAAGGTTCGTGTGCAGGGCGGCTTCGGGCCTTTTCCTCGCGATTCGAGGCGGAAACCAGGCGCGACTTCGGAGCCGATCCGTTAAAGTGCCGCCATGGAATTGGAGTGCATATGAACGACGGACGGAAAACGGCCATCTCGGCCGAGCAGCGGGCCGATATCGAGGCCCAGCGCGCCGAAAGCCACACGACGCGAAGAGCCACCGTTCCGGCATTGGAGGAGGTTCTCTATGAGCCCTATCCGGTCCTGGATCACGGCTTCGTCCGGGTCATCGACTATATGGGCGATGACGACGCCATCGTGCAGTCAGCGCGCGTGTCCTACGGCCGGGGCACGAAGCGGGTCAGCGAGGACAAGGGGCTGATCCGCTATCTCATGCGTCATCGTCACACGACGCCCTTCGAGATGTGCGAGATCAAGTTCCATGTGAAGCTGCCGATCTTCGTGGCGCGCCAGTGGATCCGCCATCGCACGGCCAATGTGAACGAATATTCCGCGCGCTATTCGATCCTCGATAACGAGTTCTACGTGCCTGGGCGCGAACAGCTCGCCGCCCAATCCTCGTCCAACCGCCAAGGGCGCGGCGACCTGCTGCAAGGGGCGGAGGCGGAAAGGGTGCTCGACATGCTGCGCGGCGATGCCATGCAGCTTTATTCCCATTACGAAGAAATGCTCAACGAAGGCGAGGATGGGCGCGCGGCCGATCCGAGCCGTCAGGGGCTGGCGCGCGAGTTGGCCCGCATGAATCTGAGCCTCAATTTCTATACCCAATGGTACTGGAAGGTGGATCTGCACAACCTGCTCCACTTCCTGAGCCTGCGCGCGGACCCGCACGCCCAGTACGAAATCCGCGTCTATGCCGATGCGATGCTGGACTCCGTCCGACGCTGGGTCCCGCTGGCCTATGAGGCCTTCGAGGATTATGTGCTCGGCGGCGCGCGGCTTTCGGCGGGCGGGTTGGCAGCCGTGAAGCGGATGCTGGGCGGCGAAACGGTTGACCAGGGAGAAAGCGGGCTTTCCAAACGCGAGTGGCAGGAACTCATGAGCACCTTAGGTCGCGAAGGCTGATAGACAGGACGGCGCGAAATAAACAATCCGCCTCGATATCGAGGCTTGGATCCAAGGAGAAAGATATGGCCAAGGTCAGCACCACGACGAAGCTGCCCGTCTCGGCAGATATCGTTTGGAGCATGGTGGGGCAGTTCAATGCCCTTGCGCAATGGCACCCCGCAGTCTAGAAGAGCGACGAAAAGCAGGAGAAGGGCGCGCGTATCCGCACTCTGAACCTGGTGGGTGGCGGGGTGATCGTCGAGCGGTTGGAGAATGCCGACGAAGATGCGCGCAGCTACAGCTATTCGATTCAGGACAGCCCGCTTCCGGTCGAGAATTATCGTGCGAGCATTACGGTGCGCGCGGACAAGGCTGGTTGCGCGGTCGAATGGTCCAGCGAGTTCGAGCCGAAAGGGGCGACGGAAGGCGACGCGACGGCAGCGATCCAGGGAATCTACGAGATGGGTTTCGAAAATCTGCGCAAGATGTACGGCGGTTGAGGCTGCCTTGATCGAGGTCTCTGTTTCACAGCGTTTCGCCTCGCCCGCATCGGCGGTTTGGGCGCTGGTCCGCGACTTCAATGCGCTGCCCGAATGGATTCCCGGGATTCGGGGCAGCGAATTGGACGGCGAAGGAGTCGGCTGCACGCGCCGGCTCGATATCTCCGCGATGGGCGGGCGTTGGGTCGTCGAGCGGCTGGAGAGTCTGGACGACGAAGCGCGGAGGCTGGTCTACACGATCGTCGACGGCAGCCTTCCGCTGCAGAACTACACCTCGACCATGACCGTCGAGAGCGCGGCGGGCGACGCCGCCTGCACCCTGTGCTGGCATGCGGTCTTCGAACCGAAGGATGCCAGCGGCGAAGAGGCCGAGGCCTTCGTCCGAGGCGCCTACGGCGCGGGGATTGAAACCCTGAAAGGGCGCTTCGGCACCCGACCCACCGGTTAATCGTCGGCAGGTCGATTTCGATCAGTCCATGACAATCAGTCTATGACTATTCTGGGCATCGACGCCTCGCCCTGCTCCAATTCCTGCTCCACCGCGGCCCAGACCTTTTCAGCCAGGGCATGGAAGGCGCCGGCCTGAGGGCTGTCGGGGGCGGATATCGTGATGGGATTGCCGCTGTCCGAGGTCGTGCGGATCGCGATATGCAGCGGGATTTCGCCCAGGAACGGCACGCCCAGGCGGTCAGCCTCCTCGCGCGCGCCGCCATGGCCGAAAATCTCGGACCGCTCGCCGCAATGGGGGCAGAGGAAATAGCTCATGTTCTCGACGATGCCGAGCACGGGCACCTCGACCTTGCGGAACATGTTGAGACCCTTGCGGGCATCGAGCAGGGCGATGTCCTGCGGGGTCGAAACGATGACCGCGCCGGTCAGCGGGACGCGCTGGGAGAGGCTTAGCTGGGCGTCGCCCGTGCCGGGCGGCATATCGACGACCAGAACGTCCAGTTCGCCCCATTGCACGTCACGCAGCATCTGCTCGATCGCGCTGACCACCATCGGACCGCGCCAGATCATCGGCGTGTCCTCGGGCACGAGAAAACCCATCGACATGACTTTCAGACCATGATTCTCGAGGGGAATAATGGTCTTGCCGTCGGGCGAACTCGGCTTGCGGTCGATGCCGACCATGCGCGGTATCGACGGGCCGTAAATATCGGAATCCATCACGCCGACGGCGAGGCCGCGGGCCGCGAGGCCGAGCGCGAGGTTGATGGCGACGGTCGATTTGCCGACACCACCCTTGCCGCTGGCCACGGCGACGATGGTGCGGACACCGGGCACTTCCAGCTTCGCCTGGGCCCGGCCACGGGGCAGGGGCGGGCCTTTCTGCGCGGCGCCCTGCGGCTGGGCCGGCGGCTC
>JAQCGR010000187.1 GCA_027619995.1 Pseudomonadota bacterium
GGCGCTCTTTTCCGATGCCTCGGACCCCGCGCTCTGCGCGCCGCGCGGCCCCGCGCCGGATAGGGTTGTCGTCATCCGCAAGGCACCGCTCTCCGGGCTCGATCCGACCGAGGTGGCGGCGGGTCTCCTCCTGCGCTAACCATGACTTCACGCGGGCGCTTTCCGGCGCTTCCTTGACAGGGGCCGGCATGACCGTAGATTCCGCGCCGCACCCTGCAACAGAAAGACGGGACGATGACCAACGCCGAACCACAGGACGCTCAGGATATCCGGATCTCGCTGCCCGACGGCAGCGCGCGCAGCTATGCGCGGCCGGTGACCGGCGCCACCGTGGCCGCGTCCATCGGCCCGGGCCTGGCCAAGGCCGCCCTGGCGATCGTGGTCGATGGCGAGCTGCGCGACCTCAAGCGCGAGATCGAAGCTGACGCCGCGATCAGCATCGTCACGGCCAAGGATTCCGAAGGCCTCGAACTGCTGCGCCATGACGCGGCCCATGTCCTGGCCGAGGCGGTGAAGGAGCTGGAGCCCGAGACCCAGGTCACGATCGGCCCGGTGATCGAGAACGGCTTCTTCTACGACTTCGCCCGGGCCGAGCCCTTCACGCCCGACGATCTGGAGCGGATCGAGACGCGGATGCGCGAGATCGTCGCGCGCGACGAGGCGATCGCGCGCGAGGTCTGGGACCGCGACGAGGCGATCGCCTATTTCGAATCGATCGGCGAGGCCTATAAGGCCGAGATCATTTCAGACCTGCCCGCGGGCGAGGTCATCACCCTCTATCGCCAGGGCGAATTTCTCGATCTCTGCCGCGGCCCGCATCTGCCCTCGACGGGCAAGCTGGGCACGGCCTTCAAGCTGCTCAAGATCGCCGGGGCCTATTGGCGCGGCGATTCGCGCAATCCCATGCTGCAGCGGATCTACGGCACCAGTTGGCCGGACGCCAAGGCGCTCGAGGCCTATCTCCATCGTCTGGAAGAGGCGGAGAAGCGCGACCATCGGCGCCTCGGGCGCGAGATGGGCCTCTACCATTTCCAGGAGGAGGCCGCCGGCTCGATCTTCTGGCACGACAAGGGCTGGACCCTTTACCGCACGATCGAGAATTATATGCGCGGCCGTCTCCAGGCGGCCGGCTATTCCGAGGTCAAGACGCCCCAGCTCGTCGACCGCGTGCTGTGGGAAGAATCGGGCCATTGGGAGAAGTTCCGCGAACATATGTTCACGACGGCGACGGACGAGGAACGCATCCTCGCCCTCAAGCCGATGAACTGCCCCTGCCATGTCCAGATCTTCAAGCAGGGCATCAAGAGCTACCGCGACCTGCCGCACCGCATGGCCGAGTTCGGCTCCTGCCATCGCAACGAGCCCTCGGGCGCGCTGCATGGGTTGATGCGCGTGCGCGCCTTCGTCCAGGACGACGCCCATATCTTCTGCACCGAGGACCAGGTCGAGGACGAGACGAAAATCTTCTGCGATCTCCTCGCCAGCATTTACAAGGATCTCGGCTTCGAGGAATTCATCATCAAATTCGCCGACCGGCCGCCGGTGCGCGCCGGCACGGACGAAACTTGGGACAAGGCCGAGGCCTCCCTGCGTGGCGCTCTCGAATCGACGGGTCGGCCCTACGAAATGAATCCGGGCGAGGGCGCCTTCTACGGGCCCAAGCTGGAATATGTCCTGCGCGATGCCATCGGCCGCGAATGGCAATGCGGCACTTTCCAGGTCGATTTCGTGCTGCCCGAGCGGCTGGATGCCAACTATATCGACGAAGCGGGCGACAAGCGCCGGCCGGTCATGCTGCACCGGGCGATTCTCGGCTCCTTCGAGCGGTTCATCGGCATCCTGATCGAGCATTATGCCGGCGCCATGCCCCTTTGGCTGGCCCCTGTGCAGGCCATTGTCGCCACGATCACCAACGATGGCGACGATTATGCCGAGGAGGTCGCGGCCGTTTTGAAGGCGGCCGGGCTGCGCGTCGAACTCGACCGGCGCAACGAAAAGATCGGCTACAAGGTGCGCGAACACAGCCATCAGAAGGTCCCCGCCATCCTTGCCATCGGCAAGCGCGAGGTGGAGGAACGGACGGTCGCGATCCGCCGGCTCGGTGCCCAAGGCCAGGAAACCCTTGCGCTGGGGGAGGCCGTCGATAGACTGCGGGCAGAGGCCGCCATCCCCGGTGCTTGAATCAGGGCCTGTTGTTCGGCGTCCTGAAAGTGGAATTTCCGTCCGGGCGCCGGACGGCGTGGCGTGTGCTTTTGAAGCGCGCCGCATCCGAAACATGAACGAAAACTAAGAGGTGCTTACATAGCCAGACCACCTTTTGACCCGAATCCGGTCAAGGACGGACCGCGGGCGAATGAAATGATCAATGTGCCGAATGTGCGCTTGATCGATGCGGAGGGCGAAAACCGGGGCGTCGTTTCGACCAGGGACGCGATCGCGATGGCGATGGATGCGGGGCTCGACCTCGTGGAAGTGTCGCCTGGTGCCGATCCGCCGGTGTGCAAGATCCTCGATCTCGGAAAATTCAAATACGAGGCGCAGAAGAAGCGCAACGAGGCGCGCAAGAAGCAGAAGACCATCGAGGTCAAGGAAATCAAGATGCGCCCGAACATCGACGATCACGACTATGTCGTGAAGATGAAGTCGATGGTCCGCTTCCTCGACGAAGGCGACAAGGTCAAGGTGACCCTGCGCTTCCGCGGTCGCGAGATGGCGCATCAGGACCTGGGCCAGAAGGTGCTTCAGCGGGTGCGCGACGATCTGGCCGAAAAGGTCAAGGTCGAGCAGTTTCCTCGTCTCGAAGGGCGGCAGATGGTCATGGTGGTGGCGCCGAAATAGGCGGCTCCGGCCGGCGGCATGCCAGGGGTTTAAAGGACAATCGCTTGCGGCCCGTATCCGGCGGGGCGCTTGCCTTGTTCGTTGCCTCCAGCTATAACCCCGCGTCTCGAAATCGGGCGGTACGGCTTTGTTAAGGGCATGCCCCGCCGCCCAGAACGCGATCGCCGCATCCTCCTGCGGTCCCGAATTGGACCCTGGGGTTGCGGTCATCCGAATACGGGCGGCTTTCGGGCCGCCGGTCATCCGAAAAAGGAACGCGAAATGCCCAAGATGAAGACCAAGTCCAGCGCGAAGAAGCGTTTCAGCTTCACCGCCTCGGGCAAGGTGAGGATGAACCCGGCCTGCAGGAATCACATGCTGCGCCGGCGGCCCAAGGACATGAAGCGTCAGTCGCGCGGCACGACGACCTTGAAAGAGGTCGACGCGCGTATTGTGCGCTCCTACATGCCCTATCGCTGAACGGCGACCCCGGCGGCATTGCCGCCTCGCCCGTTCCGGCAGACCGATCATCCGACCCTTCCGACCTGAGGAACACGAACCATGTCTCGCGCAACGAACAGCCCGGCATCCCGCGCCCGGCACAAGAAAGTTCTCGATCGCGCCACCGGCTATCGCGGCCGCGCCAAGAACAACTTCCGTATCGCCATCGAGCGGACGGAAAAGGGGCTGCAATACGCCTATCGCGATCGCCGCAACAAGAAGCGCACCTTCCGCGCCCTGTGGATCCAGCGCATCAATGCCGGCGCCCGCCTGCACGGCCTGACCTATTCCCAGCTCATGAACGGCATCAAGAAGGCGGGGATCGAGATCGACCGCAAGGTGCTGTCCGATCTGGCGGTGAACGAGCCGGATGCCTTTACCGCCTTGGTTGAAGAGGCGCGCGGCGCCCTTCCGGCCGAGGGCTAGCCGCCGATTCGCTTCGGTGTAGGTTGACGGACGGATAGGGACGGGGGCGCGCTGCGAGGCGCCCCCGTTTTCGTGAGCAAACGGCCCGGCGAACGGGTTCGGGGCCGGGAGATAGATTATGACGGATCTCGATGATCTGAGAACACGGCTGATCGGCGCGGTCGAAGGCGCCGAAGACCTCGATGCGCTGGAGGCCCTGCGCGTCGGCGCGCTCGGCAAGAAGGGCGAACTGACCGAGCGGATGAAGGCGCTGGGCAAGGCCGCGCCGGAAGAGCGCAAGGCCCTGGGCCAGGGTCTCAACGCCATCAAGGACGAGATCGCCGGTCTGATCGAGGCGCGGACCGCGGCCCTGGGCGATGCCGCCCTCGAAGCCCGCCTGCGCGGCGAGACGGTCGATGTCACCCTGCCGGTCCGGCCCGAATCCCAGGGCCGCATCCATCCGATCAGCCAGACCATCGACGAGATCGTCGCGATCTTCGGCGAGATGGGCTTCACCGTCGCCGAAGGCCCGGATATCGAGGACGATTTCCACAACTTCACCGCCCTCAACATTCCGCCCGAGCATCCGGCGCGCCAGATGCACGACACCTTCTATGTCGAGGAGCGCGACGCGGCCGGCGAGCGGCTGGTCCTGCGCACCCATACCTCGCCCGTCCAGATCCGCGCGATGGAGGGGGCCGAGCCGCCCTTCCGTCTGATCGTGCCGGGGCGCACCTATCGCTCCGATTCGGACATGACCCATACCCCGATGTTCCATCAGGTCGAGGGGTTGGTGATCGGCGAAGCGATCCACATGGGCCATCTCAAGGGCTGCCTGACCGATTTCTGCCGCGCCTATTTCGAGGTGCCGGATGTGCCCGTGCGCTTCCGCCCCAGCCATTTCCCCTTCACCGAGCCCTCGGCCGAAATGGATATCGGCTGCAGCCGCAAGGGCGGCGGCTTGCGCATCGGTGCGGGCGACGATTGGCTCGAGATCCTGGGCTGCGGGATGGTCCATCCCAAGGTCCTGGCCAATTGCGGCGTCGATGCCGAGCGCTGGCAGGGCTTCGCCTTCGGCATGGGGATCGAGCGCATCGCCATGCTGAAATACGGCATTCCCGATCTGCGCACCTTCTTCGAGGCGGATATCCGCTGGCTGCGCCATTACGGCTTCGCGCCCCTGGAGACGCCCAGCCTGATCGGGGGGCTGAGCGCATGAAGTTCACCCTCTCCTGGCTCAAGGACCATCTCGAGACCGAGGCCGGTCTCGACGAGATCTGCGACAAGCTGACCGCCATCGGGCTCGAACTCGAGGGTGTCGAGGACAAGGCCGCCGGGCTGGAGCCCTTCACCGTCGCCTATGTGATCGAGGCCAAGCCCCATCCCGATGCCGACCGGCTGCGCGTCTGCCGGGTCGAGACGGCGGCGGGCGAGGTCCAGGTGGTCTGCGGCGCGCCCAATGCGCGCACCGGCATGAAGGGGGTTTTCGCCCCCTCGGGCGTCACCGTGCCCGGCACCGGGGTCGAGTTGAAAAGCGCCACGATCCGCGGCGTCGAATCGAACGGCATGCTGTGCTCGGAACGCGAGATGGGCCTGTCGGACGAGCATGACGGTATCATCGAGCTTGCGGCGGATGCGCCGGTCGGGGCCAGTTTCGCGTCCATCGCGGGCCTCGACGATCCGGTCATCGATATCGCCATCACCCCCAACCGCCAGGATTGCACCGGGGTGCACGGCATCGCGCGCGACCTCGCGGCGGCCGGCCTCGGCACTCTGAAGCCCTACGACGACTCCCCGGTCACCGGCGGTTTCGGCAGCCGGGTCGAATGGCGCCGCGACCTAGGCCCTGGCCACGAGGCGGCTTGCCCGCTGGTCGTCGGGCGCAGTTTCCGCGGCGTGAAGAACGGCCCCAGCCCGGACTGGATGCAGGCGCGGCTGCGCGCCATCGGGTTGCGCCCGATCTCGGCCCTGGTCGATATCACCAATTACGTGACCATGGATCTGGGCCGCCCGCTCCATGTCTTCGACGCGAACAAGATCGGCGCCGCCCTGGTAATGCGCATGGCGCGGGAAGGCGAAAAGGTCCTGGCCCTCGACGGCCGCGACTACGCCCTGACTCCGGAGATGACGGTCATCGCCGAGGCCGGAAAATCCGGCGCGGTCCGCGCCATCGGCGGCATCATGGGCGGCGAGGAGACCGGGGTGACCGAGGCGACGACCGAGGTCTTCCTCGAGGTCGCCCTGTTCGATCCGATCCGCACTGCCACGACCGGCCGCGCTCTGGGCATCGAATCCGACGCCCGCTACCGCTTCGAGCGCGGTGTCGATCCGCGTTCCGCTCTTTGGGGCGCCGAGGTCGCGGCGCGCCTGATCCTGGATATCTGCGGCGGCGAGGCCAGCGCCCTCACGATCGCGGGCGCCATGCCCGACACGCGCCGGACCGTCGATCTGCGCCCCGGCCGGGTCGAAAGCCTGGGCGGCGTCGCCCTGCCCGTGGCGGACCAGCGGCGCATTCTCGATGCCCTGGGCTTCGCGACGGAAGAGGCCGATGGCTCGATCCGCGCGACCGTGCCGACCTGGCGCCAGGATATCGGCGGCGAGGCCGATCTGGTCGAGGAGGTCCTCCGCATCCAGGGCTATGACGCGATCCCCTCCGTCTCGCTGGCCCTGGACGGCGAATTGCCGGACCTGGCCGTCGAACTGCCTCTCCAGCGTGCCCGGCGCGCCCGCCGGGCTCTGGCCCAGCGCGGCATGGTCGAGGCCGTCACCTGGTCCTTCATGCCCTCCGGCCAGGCCGCCGGCTTTCGCGCCGAGGGCGGCGCGGCCCTGCCTCTTGCCAATCCGATCAGCGCCGATCTCGACGAGATGCGCCCCTCGATCCTGCCCAATCTCCTGGCGGCGGCGGCGCGCAACGCGGCGCGCGGCCATGGCGATATCGCCCTGTTCGAGATCGGCCCGCAATACGCCGATGCCTCGCCCGAGGGCCAGTCCCGGGTCGCCGCCGGGGTGATCGCCGGCCAGGCCCGGCCGCGCCATTGGGCCGCGCCCGCCCGTCCGGCCGACGCCTTC